>NZ_JBFTRC010000083.1:0-23217 GCF_056399325.1 Allobosea sp. 01N443 | reverse complement strand
GGCGAGGGTGACGTCAGGAACCGCCCAGGCAACGCAAAGGCCGACGCAGGCGGAGATGACGTTGCCACCAATGACGGGCCAGGGCTGGGCAAGAGGGCTTGTCGGAACGGCGAAGATCAGGACCGCGGAAGCCCCAATCGGCGCAACAACCAAGGGAGAAGGGGCCGGGAAGAGCAGGCCGGCTGCGGCGGTCAACGCAATGGCGACGAACGCGCCCGCACAGGCGATCAGACGTTCCGAGATCGTGGCGCCGGCGAGAATGGGACTGAAGAGTTTCACGCTGCCCGCACTGGTCCGATCGGTCGGGAGCGCTGCTTGTAATATGAGCATTGCGCACAGATCAACGGAAATTGCTATAATTCACGTTATTGTACGTTAATTTGGCGGCGGGGAGCTGGATGCAGCGGGGCGAGACCCAGGCGCCAGAAGTCTTGCCCGGTTCTTCCTGCACTGTTGATCAGTTCCGCTGCCGGGTAGAGAAATGAGGCTTCGCCGTGGCGTCGGGATTCGCTTCGCATGCTGACCGAACTCGACATTGTCCTGAAACTGCTCTGCGGTGCGCTTGCCGGCATCGCTGTGGGTTGGCAGCGGACGCTGAGGCACAAGAGCGCAGGAATTCGCACCTTCGGCCTTGTCGGTGTTGGCGCGGCGGCCGCAGCGGCCATCTTCAGCGGTGAGCTCTACGGGGCGCCCCATCCCGACGCCGCGAGCCGCGTCGTGCAAGGCGTCCTGACCGGCATCGGCTTCCTGGGGGCGGGCGTCATCATTCGGCGCGAGAATGACCGCATGCCGCATGGGCTGACGACAGCAGCGGCCGTCTGGGTGACAGCGGCGCTCGGTTCTGCGGCCGGGCTTGGTCACTGGCGTGTGGCGCTTACCGGCACGGCCATCGCGCTCGCCCTGCTCGCCATCGACCATTCGATCGAGCGTTGGGCGCAGGGACGACCGCCGAACGACGATCAATTCTCGGAGGGAGATGGCTCTCGATCCAAGGCAGGGACCGAGTCCGGAGATTCTTCGGGGCCCTGACCGGCGGGCCGTTCCTCCGCGCTCCTCCGTACGATGACACTGATGCCGCCGCCATCGAGCGGCGCTTTCGGAATGCCGGGGCGTTTGGTGGGCTGGCCGCGAACCTTCGCGGCTTCGACGCGTTGATGACCGAACAAGGAGTTCGTGATGTCCGCGACGACCACCGATCGGCTCAACTCACCGGGCGTGCCGCAGCCGCCATTTCCGCCGCCCGAGGCCCCGCCTCTGACGCCGGCAGAAGTCCCGCCGGCGCCGCCGGTCGAATCGCCGCCAGAGGAAGAGCCGGTCGGCGTCCCGCGCGATCCGCCGCCGGAGCTGCCACCGAATGTGCCGCCGGAGAGGCCTCCGGCGACACCGTTCGATCTGCCGCCCGACAGGGGGCCGCGTAAGCCTGTCGAATAGGCCTCAGAGTGCCGGCGTGTTGCCCTCGCCGAGATCCCAGTAGAGGCCCGCCATCATGCCGAGTCCCTCGCGCGCGATGGCGACGGGCAGGTGCTCGTCGGGAGCATGCTGGGAGCAGCCGGGATAGGAATGCGGCACCCAGATGGTGCGCAGGCCCAGGATCTCCGAGAAGATGTCGTTCGGCAGCGAGCCGCCGAGATTGGGCAGCAGCGCGGGCTTCTTCTCTGTGGTCCTGGCGATCGAAGCGAGCGCCCAATGCACCCATGCATCCTCGGGATCGAGGCGGGTCGCGTTGAAGATCTCGTCACGAGCGAGCGTGACCTCGACCATGCCGAAGCCGTGGCGCTTGAGGTGACGACGCAGCGCCGGCAGCACCTCCTGCGGGTCGATGCCGACCACGAAGCGGAGCTGGCAGCGGGCCCAGGCGCTCGGGGGCACGGCGTTCACGGGGGTTTCCGGCACGCCGGACTTCATCGCCAGCACGTCGAAGGAGCACCAGCCGAACACCTGCTCGGCGGGCGACAGGCCGGGCTCGCCCCATTCCGGATCGATCGTCGGGCCGTCCGGGCCGCCATCGACCTCGCAATCGGCGAGTGCCTTGCGCACCGGCTCGGGCAACTCTTTCGGCACCCACTCATGGATGCGGATCTGGCCGGTCGGGGAGGCGATCGAAGCGATGACATGGGCCAGCTGGATGGCGGGATCGGAGAGGATGCCACCCCAGTTGCCGGAATGGTGGCCGCCTTCGCGGGCAGTGATGGTGAGATCGAAGGTGACCCCGCCGCGCGAGCCGAGGAAGACCGTCGGGCGCTCGGCATTGAGGCGCGGCCCGTCCGAGCCGATCAGCACATCGGATTTGAACAGCTCCTTCTGCTCGGTGCAGAGCTCGCGCAGGCCGGGCGAACCGCATTCCTCGCCCATCTCGATCAGATATTTGGCGTTGAAGCCGAGCTTGCCGCGCGTTTCGAGGACGGCACGCAGGGCGTTGATGTTGATGACGTGCTGACCCTTGTTGTCGACGACGCCACGGCCATACCAACGGTCGCCGCGCTCGGTCAGTGTCCAGGGAGAGAGGCCCTCGCTCCACTGCTTGTCGAGGCCGCGGATCACGTCGCCATGGCCATAGCCGAAGATCGTCGGCAGGCTCGGGTCCTCGATACGCTCGGCGAAAAGGAACGGGCCCTTGGCGCGCGGATGGTTCAGCGTCCTGCAGGTGAAGCCGAGCGATTCCAGCAGCGGCTGCATTTCCCTCTCGAGATACTCGCTCAGAACCGGAGCACGCTCGGGGTTCTGGCTCTCGGTCGGCATCGCTACGAGGCGCGTAAGGTCGCTCTTGAACTTGCCGCTGTCGAAATAGTCATATGCATGCGCAATCGCCTTGGCGCGGGTCATGGTCGTCTCCTTGGATGTCAGGATGCAGTCGCGCCTGAGGCGGCGGATTCGTAGAGATGGCAGGCGACCAGCCCGCTCTCGTCCTGGCGCAGCTTTGGCGTCACCGTCGCGCATTGCGCCATCTTCGCCGGGCAGCGCGGATGGAAGGGGCAGCCGGGCGGCGGGTTGAGCGGGTCGGGAAAGGCGAGGCCGAGGCCGGTTTCCGGGATGCCCTTGCCCGGCTCCGGCGTCAGCACCGAGGCGAGCAGCGCCTTGGTGTAGGGATGGCGCGGCGCCTTGAAGAGGGTCGCGGTATCGGTCAGCTCGACGACCCGGCCGAGATACATCACGGCGACACGGGTCGCGATATGCTCCACCACCACGAGATTATGGCTGATGAAGACATAGGTCAGGCCAAGCTCGCTACGCAGGTCGTTGAGCAGGTTGAGGATCTGCGACTGCACGGAGACGTCGAGCGCCGAAGTCGGCTCGTCGCAGACCACCATCTCGGGGTTTAGGATCAGCGCACGTGCGATGGCGACGCGCTGGCGCTGGCCGCCCGAGAGCTCGCGCGGATACCGGTCCGCGAAGCGCCTGGGAAGGCCGACCTTCTCGAGGATGTCGATGGCGCGCTTGCGCCGCTCGGCCGCTGTGCCAAGGCCCTGCACCGCGAGCGGCAGCGCGACGATCGAGGCAATCGTCCGGCGCGGGTTGAGCGAGGAATAGGGGTCCTGGAAAACCGGCTGCACCCGCCTGGCCATGCCGAGCCGCCCGAGCTTGCCGACATTCTCGCCGGAGAGCGCGATCTCGCCGCTCGAAGGCGGCAACAGGCCGAGCAGCATGCGCGCCAGCGTGGACTTGCCGCAGCCGGACTCGCCGACGATGCCGAGCACCTCACCCTTGGCGATCGCCAGCGATACGCCGTTGACCGCGTGCAGCGTGCGCTTGCCCTTGAACAGGCCCTGGCTGACCGAGAAGGAACGGGTCAGCTCGCGGGCCTCGAGCAGGATCTCGGGTTGCGCGAGGTTGGGAGGCGAGAGAGCGCCGCTCATGCCGCGTCCTCCAGGATGCAGCGCCAACTCTGGCCGTCAGGCCGGTGGCGCAAGGGTGGGGTTTGCGCACATGCCGCTTCAGCGTGCTGACAGCGATCGCGGAAGCTGCAGCCCTTGATCTCGCCGATGAGCGAGGGAACGACACCGGGAATGACGCCGAGCTTGCCGCCCGGCTCCGTGCGTCCGGGGACAGGAATGCAGTCGATCAGTCCCTGGGTGTAGGGGTGGCGCGGCTGGCGGAAGATCGCTTCCGTCGGGCCTTCCTCGACGATCTGCCCGGCATACATCACGCCGACCCAGTCGGCGATGCGCGCGACGATGCCGAGGTCGTGCGTGATCAGCACCATGGCGATCCCGAGCTCCTGCTGGAGGTCGGCAAGCAGTCTCAGGATCTGCGCCTGGATGGTGACGTCGAGCGCCGTGGTCGGTTCGTCGGCGATCAGCAGTTCGGGGCCGCACATCAGCGCCATGGCGATCATCACGCGCTGGCGCAGGCCGCCCGAGAGCTGGTGCGGATACTGGCCGAGACGCTGGGCGGCATTGGCGATGCCGACCTTGTCGAGCAGATGGGTCGCGCGCTCGCGTGCCTCCGTCTCGCTCGCCTTCTTGTGCAGGCGATAGGCCTCGGTCATCTGGTCGCCGATGGTGTAGGCCGGATTGAGGGCCGTCATCGGTTCCTGGAAGATCATCGCCATGCGGTTGCCACGCAGGCTGTTGATGCGCTTGGCACCAGCCCTGGCGAGGTCTTCGCCGGCAAAGCCGAGCTTGCGGGCGCTGCGTTTCGCAGCCTTCGGCAGCAGGTCCATGATCGCAAGCGAGGTCATCGACTTGCCGCAGCCGGACTCGCCGACGAGGCAGAGTGTCTTGCCACGCTCGACCTTGAAGGAGAGGTCGCGGACCGCATGGAGCGGGCCGCGCGGGGTGGCGATGTCGACGGTGAGACCGTCGACATCCAGAATCACGGTGTTGTCGGCGGCCTGCATCAGGTGCGACCCTCCGGCGAGATCACGTCGCGCAGGCCGTCACCGGCGAGGTTGATCGCGAAGATGAGCACGGCGAGCGCCGTGCCGGGCAGGGCGATGAGCCAGAACGAGAAGAACATGTAGGCCTTGGCTTCGGAGATCATCAGCCCCCATGAGGGCAGGGGCGGCTGCACGCCGAGCCCGAGGAAGGAGAGCGCCGCCTCGAGCAGGATGGCGCTCGCYGCTTCCAGCGTGGCGACGACGATGAGATGCGGAGCGATGTTGGGCAGCACCTCGCCGAGGATGATGCGCGTGGTCGAGGCGCCGGCGGCCTGGGCGGCGGCGACATAGTCGAGCGAGCGGACCTGCTGGGTTGCGCTGCGCATGACGACCGCGAACCGGTCCCATTTCAGCAGGCCGAGCACCAGGATGACGATCCAGAGCGAGGAGCCGACGATGGCGACGACCGCAAGCGCGACCAGGATCACCGGCATCGACAGGCGCGTCGTCACCAGGAACGTCATCAGCATGTCGATGCGGCCACCGAAATAACCGGCGAGCAGGCCCATCGTCGTGCCGATCAGGCCCGAGATGACGACGACGCTTATGCCGATCAGCAGCGAGATCCGGGCGCCGTAGAGCAGGCGTGAGAGATAGTCGCGCCCGAGCGGATCGGTTCCGAGCGGGTGGGCCCAATTGCCCTTCTCGTACCAGAACGGCGGCACATTGCGGGCCGTCAGGTTCTGCAGATAGGGATCATGTGGCGCCAGAACCGGCGCGAGCAGCGCGATTGTGATGAAGAGCAGCAGCAGGCCGACGCCGAAGACGAAGGCCTTCTGGCCGAGCATGCGGCGCAGCAGCTTGCGGGCTTCGGAAAGCTCGGGAGCGTCGGGAGCGGAGAGTGCGGTTTCGCTCATGATCAAGCCACCCTGATGCGCGGGTCGAGCCAGGCATTGGCGATATCGGCCGCGAGCGTAAGCAGGACGTAGACGACCGAGAGCAGCAGGACGACGACCTGCATGACCGGGAAATCCTTGTAGGTAATGCTCTGATAGGCGAGGTAGCCGAGCCCATCGAGCGCGAAGATCGTTTCGATCACCACCGAGCCGCCGAGCAGGAAGCCGAGCTGGACGGCGGCGAGCGCCACCACGGGGACGACCGCGTTGCGCAGCGCGTGCTTGAACACGACCTTGCCGGGTGGCAGCCCTTTGGCACGGGCGGTGCGGATGTAGTCGGCGGAGAGTACTTCGATCATGCCGGCGCGGATCAACCGCATGAAGGCAGGCGCGGCGTAATAGCCGAGCGCCACGGTCGGCATGACGTAGTGCAGCCAGCTATCGGAGCCGGAAACCGGCAGCCAGCGCAGGGTGATCGAGAACAGCATCACCAGGATCAGCGCGAAGAAGAAGTTCGGCATCGCCTGGCCGACGACGGCGATCGCCAGCGCAACGCGATCGATCCAGCTATTGGCGTAGATCGCCGCGAGCACGCCGAGCGGAATCGAGATCAGCAGCGCGAAGGCGAGCGATGTCAGGCCTAGGATCAGCGTTACCGGGAGCTTGGCCATCACCAGCGAGGCGACGTCCGTCTTGAAATAGATCGACGTGCCGAGATCGCCGGAGAGTGTCCGCCAGAGCCAGTCGAGATACTGCACGAGGATCGGCCGGTTCAGGCCGTAGGTCTCACGGATCAGGTTGATATCGGCCTGCTGCGCACCTTCGCCGGCGATCGCGACCGCGACATCGCCCGACAGGCGCAACAGGAAGAAGGCGATGGCCGAGACGGCGAGCGCGACAAGCAGCGCCAGACCCAGCCGTTTGAGAATGAAGCCTAACACGTGGTGCTTCCAATKATGTTCATGGGGAACGGAATCCCTGGTCATCCCGGCCTGAGCGCGCCGGAAAGCGGGGATCCACATCTGAATCCCTGTTCCGAGACGCTCAGGCATGGATTCCGGATCGGCGCGGTCAGCACCGATCCGGGAAGACGCTTGGCTCGATCTGAGCGGAGAGCGTGCTACTTCCAGCTCATTTCCCAGAAGCGGACGAGCTCGTCCGGATAGGCCTTGAAGATCAGGTCCTTGTTCGCGACGTAATAGACCGGCAGCGAATAGAGCGGCGCGGCATAGGCCTTGTCGGCGATGATCTTCAGCGCCTCCTTATAGGCCTCCCTGCGGACCTCCGGCGCGACCGAGTTGTTGCCCTTGTTCAGCAGGTCGCGGACCTGCGGATCACGGGTGATGTCCTCGCTGCGGAAGGCGAAATAGTTCGGTGTGTTGGCCGAGACGTCGTTGACCGAGAACGAGCCCCAGGTCTGGTGCGTCAGCATCGCCTTGTTGGTGGCGATCAGCTCGCGCATGGCGGCGTATTGCAGGAAGCGCAGGTTGGTCTTGATGCCGACGGCCTGGAGATAGCCGATCAGCGCCTCGGTCTGATTGCGTTCGCGATAGGCGACGATGTCGAGCGTGAGGTCCTTGACGCCAGCCTCGGCGAGCAGCGCCTTGGCCTTGGCAGGGTCGTAGGGGTAGCGCGCGGCGCCCTCGTCCGTGCAGCCGAACTGCGAGGGGAAGCAGATCGTATTGATGACGCGCGAGCCGTCGCCAACGATGTTCTTGACCATCGCCTCGCGATCGATGGCGTGGATGATCGCCTTGCGGACGCGCTCATCCTTGAGCGCCGGGGAGGGCGTGTTCTCGAGGATGTTCATCTGCATGAAGACGATGCGCATCGTCTCGCCGGAGACGACCTGCAGCATCGGCACGGTCTTGAGCTGGTCGGCCTGATCCTTGGGCACGTGCATGATCAGGTCGCCACCGCCCGACAGCATCTCGGCCATCTGGGTCTGGCGGTCGGGGATGAAGCGGATTTCGATCTTGCCGACCTTGGCCTGCGCCTTGGGCGAATCCTTGAAGTAGTCCTTGTTGGTCTCAAGGGTGATCGACTTGCCGGGGACGTAGTTCGTGACCTTGTAGGGGCCCGAGCCGACCGGCTTCTCGTTCTGCCCCTTGGGGCCGACCTTCTCGTAATACTCGTTCGGATGGATCACGACTGGACCGGCAAGATACTCGATCGCAGCCGGGAAGATCTCCTTGGTGGTCAGGCGGACCTTGTACTTGTCGAGCTTCTCGGCCTTCTCGATCCAGTTGACGTTGCCCTGGGTGACGACCTTGCTTTCGGGCTTGGCGACGAAATTCAGGGTGTAGACCACGTCATCGGCGTCGAATTCCTCGCCGTTGTGGAACTTCACGCCTTCGCGGAGCTCGAACTCGATGGTCTTGTCGTCGATCTGCTTCCAGCTCTTGGCGAGTTGGCCCTTGTACTCGTTGGTGACCGGGTCGCGATAGACCAGCGTATCCCAGACATTGGCGCCGATGATCACGCCGATGCGGACGTTGTTGAAGAAGGGGTCGACGTTCTCAGGTGCCTGATCATAGGCGAAGCGGACGGTATTGGCGGCCTTTTGGGCGAATGCCGGCGTGGCCGCTCCCGCTGCGGCCAGAGCCGTCGAAGCCAGGGCCAACGCGATGGCCTTCGTGACAAATCTCATACTTCTTCCCCTCGCAGCGTTATCGCTCGTCTTGGTGTAGCCACGTGCGGCAACGGTCATCCGTCGCTCTGCATGCAGTTTGAAATCTGCCTAAGGAAAGCGCTTGCCGCCATAAGAATGAATAGAAGGGATCGTTGCCGAACCGGCAAAGCATCGCTAAAGCCCGATCATGCAAACTCCGGCGTTGCGATATTTCCTGGCAGTGGCGCGAACAGGGTCCGTCAGCGCTGCGGCGCAGCGGCTGCGCGTTGCCGGCTCGGCCGTCAGCCGACAGATCGCCAATCTGGAAAAGGAACTCGGCGCCGGCCTGTTCGAGCGGCGCTCACACGGCATGATCCTGACCCAGGCCGGCCAGACGCTTGCCGCCTATGCCCAGCGCCTGGAGCTCGAGAGCGAGCAGATCGTCAACGAAATCCGAGAGTTGCGCAGCGCGAGCAAGGGCCTGATCCGCCTCGGTGTCACCGAGGGCTTTGCCGTCAGCTTCATCCCCGAAGTCATTTACAACTTCCGGAGGCGCCACCCCAATGTTGCTTTCGATCTCAAGGTCATCTCGCCGCAGGTCGTGACCGAGCATATTCGCACCGGTTCGATCGATATCGGCCTGACCTTCGTGCTGCAGCCGGAGCGCGGGGTCACGATCAACTGGCAATGTGCGGCCCAGACCTATGCCTTCGTTGCGCCGCACCATCCGCTGGCGACCAAGACGCCGATCCATATCGAGGACATTTTCGCCCATCCGATCGGGGTGCTCGATGGCGAGGCGACGGTGCGCAGGATCGTCGATATCTACTTCTCGGCGCGGGGCCTGACCGTCGACCCGGTTCTGGTCACGACCAATGTCGCGAGCCTCAGACATCTCTGTAAGCTCGGCGGTGCCGTGATGTTCGCCAGCAGCATCTCCTTCGGCGCCTCGGTCCGCGATGGCTCGGTGGTCGCGCTGCCGCTCAGGGATGGCGAGTTGCCGCCGCGCAGTCTGCAAGTGCAGACCATGTCGGGCCGCGTGCTGCCGCGGCTGGTGACAAATTTCATCACCATGTTGATCGCGGAACTGCAGGCCGCCGACGCCGTGGCTGCGGCGGCGACGCCGCGCACCGGGCAGGCGGCCATGCCTGCCAAAGCGAGAGGAGCCGAGGGAGCATGACGAAGCCGACCGGAAGAGGCGTGGCGCCGTTGGAGATCATGATCCCGCACCCGCACCAGCTTGTCGCGCGCGATGCGATCCTTGCCGCGCGGGCGGCTGGAAAGCCGGGCTTCCTGCTCGGCGATCTGACGGGACTCGGCAAGACGCTTTCGGCCTGGCTCGCCGTTGCCGCGATGCAGGAGGACGAGGTGCTGGTGATCTGCCCCAAGGGCGCGATCCCACAATGGCGGCGCACCATCGCGCATTCCGGCCTGCCGCCGAAGAAGATCACGCTGATGAATTTCGAGCGGACGAAGTCATTGCTCGCAGCCCCCACCGACAGCAAGAAGCGCTCGACGCGGGCAAAGAACAACGAGCTCGCGAAGCTCGGGACGCCGAAGCGGGTCTGGCCGATCGTGGTGATCGACGAGGCGCATCGCATCCGCAATCCGAACTCGCAGCAGGGACTGGTCTGTCGCCAGATGGCCGCGGCGGCCCGCTTCGCGATTTATATGAGCGCGACGGCGGGCCAATCCCCGCACGAACTCTCCTATCTCGGATCGCTGCTGGCCCAGGCCGCCGGTGCTCCGAGCGCCGATCTCGACGGTTTTCGCGCCCTGATGAAGCGCCTGAAGATTGGCCGGGCCAAGGGGCGCTGGAAGAACTGGAGCTGGGAGTCGAACGAGGCGGACCGGAAGCTCATGTCGGATCTGCTGTACCGGGGCGAGAACGCAATCGGATTGCGCCGGCGGCCGGAAGAGATCGCCGGCTGGCCTGAGGTGCAGCGTGAGCTGGCGCCGATCGCGTTGGATGCGTCGGCACGGCGGCTCTACGACGCGACATGGCGCGAGTTCCGGCGGGAGCTCGGCCTGGCCGGTGGTTCGACACGCAAGCCGGCCGGCTGGGCGGCCGATCTCAGGTTCCGCCAGAAGGCGAGCCTGCTGCGTATTCCTGGCACCGCCGATTTCGTCGAAGACCTGCTCGGCAATGACGAACAGGTCGCGATCTCCGTCGCCTTTCTCGAGACCAGCGCGATGCTGACGGAGATGCTGCGCGGGCGCGGCTGGAAGGTCGGCGAGATCAATGGCGAGCATTCCGGGCAGGCCAATGAAGAGACGCGGCTTGCCTTCCAGACCGGGGCGCTCGACGTCGTCGTCTTTACGGTGACGGAGTCGATCTCCCTGCATCGAGGCGAGATGGCCGGCGGCGAGCGCGAGCGGTCGCTGGTCGTCCACGACATGCGACACAGCGCGATCCAGCTGCAGCAGATCGAGGGCCGCTGCCATCGCGACGGTCAGCACGCCACGATCTTTTATGCCTATGCCGAGGATACGGTGGAGGAGACGGTTGCGGCCACCGTCATCATCCGCATGGCGGCGATGGACGGAATGGCCGGGGACGACACGCAGATGCTGGATGCGATCGCGTCCCTCGTCGAGGAGCGAGCCGCGGCCTGAATGCACGGCAACCAGGTGTCACTGTTTGATGCTGCCCAGCAGGGAGTTGGTCAGGCCGACAAGGCCCAGCCATATCTCGCGGGTATAGGCGCCCTGATGAACGACAGCGTCAAAGCCGATGGCGATCACGGCGATGATCAATAGAATCCGGAACATGTGATCCCTCCTGGCCGAACCCTTGTTCAGAACGCAGGCGAGACCGGCCTGTTCCGCAGCGCAGCACGGTTCGCCGCCGCCAGGGGCCATCTATCGGCAGGTTGACCCCTGCACTGTGGCGGTGTCCCTTCGCGTTGCATCGAGGAGCGGTGAGGAAGCGGCATGTTCGAGGATCTGCAGGGCAAGCGCGTGCTGGTGACCGGTGCGTCTTCAGGGCTCGGTGAGTATTTCACCCGGCTTCTCGCGGCGCGGGGTGCGCATGTCGTTGCTGCTGCGCGCCGCCTCGACCGGTTGTCCGAGCTGGCTCGTTCCTGCGCCGGATTGCCGGGCAAGGTGATGCCGCTCGCGCTCGACATCGGATCGGTCGCGGCGATCGAGACCGGCATCCCGGAGGCGCAGGCTGCAATGGGCGGCCTCGATCTGCTGGTCAACAATGCCGGCGTTGCCGATCCCGAGCGCGCGCTGAGCCTGAGCGAGGCGCAATGGGATGCGCATCTCGACATCAATCTGAAGGGCTGTTTCTTCGCCGCACAGGCGGCCGCGCGTTTGATGGCCCAGCAGGAAAGCGGCGGCGCCATCGTCAATATCGCCTCGATCCTCGGCGAGCGCGTGGCGCTCAGCGTTGCGCCCTATGCGATTTCGAAGGCGGGACTGGTGCAGATGACCAGGGCGCTGGCGCTGGAATGGGCGCGCCACAAGATCAGGGTGAACGCGCTGGCGCCGGGCTATGTCGTCACCGATCTCAATCGCGCCTTCTTCGAGACCGACGAGGGCAAGGCGCTGATCAAGCGCATCCCGATGCGCCGCGCCGCCGATCTCACCGATCTCGACGGCCCATTCCTGCTGCTATGCTCAGACGCCGCCCGCTTCATGACCGGCTCGGTCGTTGCCGTCGATGGCGGCCATCTGGTCAGCGGGCTGTAGAGCAGTTCAGCCCGCCGGCAACAGATCCCGCAGCCTGAGCAGCGCGATCTTCTCCACCTGGACGAGCGCGGTCAGGAATTCCTGCTCCGGGGTGCTCTTCAGGCGCTCCTCGAAGGCAGCGACGATCTCATTCTTGGTGAGCCCCTTGACTGCGATGATGAAGGGGATGCCGAAGCGGGTCTTGTAGGCTTCGTTCAACGCAGTGAAGCGTGCGCGCTCGTCGCTGGTCAGCCGGTCGAGGCCGGCCGAGGCCTGTTCGATCGTCGACTCCGGAGTCAGTTCCTTGGCGGCGGCGAGCTTCCCGGCAAGATCGGGATGGGCGAGGAGAAGCGCGCGCTGCTGGTCGCGCGAACCGGAGCGCATCGCCTTCGCCATTGCCCTGTGCAGGCCTTCCGCGCTGTCCTCGCGGGCCGAGAGACCGGCGTCATAGCTGGTTTCGGCTACCCAGGGCGAGTGCTCCCAGACCCGGCCGAACACCTCGGCGAAAAGGGCTTTCGGGAGCTTTGATGGCTGGTAACCCCCGGCCGGCGGATGCTGCCTGATCCAGTGGCGGGCGATATCGAGCCGGGTCGCGACCCAGACGCGGTCATGGCTGCGGACATAATCGAGGAAACGGGCCAGCGCCGCGGCGCGGCCCGGACGGCCGACCAGCCGGCAATGCAGCCCGATCGACATCATCTTCGGCGCCTCGTCGCCCTCCGCGTAGAGGGTGTCGAAGGAATCCTTGAGATAGGTGAAGAATTGCTCGCCGGTGTTGAAGCCCTGCGGCGTGGCGAAGCGCATGTCGTTGGCGTCGAGCGTATAGGGGACCGTGAGCTGCGGGCCCTTCGGTCCGGTGATCCAGTAGGGCAGTTCGTCAGCGTAGGCGTCGGCGGTGTAGAGAAAGCCGCCTTCCTCCATCATCAGCGGCGTCGTGTTCTCGGATGAACGCCCCTGGTAGAAGCCGAGCGGTCTTTCGCCGGTGAGTGCGCGCTGGACACGAATCGCCTCATCGATATCGGCGCGCTCCTGCTCGGCGGGGAGGCTGCGATAGTCGATCCATTTCAGCCCATGGGTGGCGATTTCCCAGCCGGCCTCCTTCATCGATGTGACGATCTCGGGATAGCGCGCGAGCGCACTCGCAACGGCGAACACCGTCACCGGCAGGTGGCGTTCGGTGAACATGCGCCAAAGCCGCCAGTAGCCGGCACGCGAGCCGTATTCGTAGATCGACTCCATGTTCATGTGGCGCTGGCCGGGCCAGGGCGCGGCTCCGACGATCTCGGAGAGAAAGGCCTCCGAGGCCGCATCGCCATGCAGAATGCAGTTCTCGCCGCCTTCCTCGTAATTGATCACGAACTGCACGGCGATGCGGGCATTGCCCGGCCAATGCGGATGCGGGGCATTGCGGCCATAGCCGACGAGGTCGCGGGGGTAGGTCTGGTCGCTCATGGCTGATGCTCGCGAGGGTGATCTTGATTTGGCGGGAGGCGCCAGGATTGAGGCCGGGCGGCGATGTCTGGCCTTCTGTGTTGCATCGGCTTTACCGAAAGCCGCAATCCGGTTTTCGGGCCGATGCCTTAACTGCCGCGGTAGGTCGAGTAGCTCCAGGGCGAGGCCAGGAGTGGGACATGGTAGTGGCCTTCGGCGTCAGCGATGCCAAAGCGGATCGGCACGACATCGAGGAAAGCCGGCTCCGGCATGGTTGTGCCGAGTGAACGAAAATAGGCACCGAGCGCAAAGGTCAGTTCATAGGTGCCGGGCAGGACGGCCTCTCCGGTGAGCAAAGGCTGGTCGGTGCGTCCATCGGCATTGGTCGTGGTCTCGATGATGCGCTCGCGCTTGCCATCGGGCGTCAGGCGATCGAGTGCGAGCGTCAGACCTGCTGCGGGCCTGCCATTGACCGTGTCGAGCACATGCGTCGAGAGGCGTCCCATCCCATCCAATCCCTTGAAAATGCGCCGGCCGAGCCGCTGATGCTGTGTGCTGCTCGTGGCGAAGCTTGCGTTCGGAAAAAGGCCAACCCTAGTCTGGACGCATCATGAAGGTTCCATCCCGGATTCGGCCCTGTCAATCAATTGCGCGCCCTCGGGGAGTGGGGCTTTCCCATGCTTGACGCCTATCTGCTGGAATGGGGGGGCATGCTGCTGCGCTGGCTGCATGTGATCACGGCGATCGCCTGGATCGGCGCGTCCTTCTTCTTCATCCATCTCGACGCGTCCCTGCGGCCCGAGGCCGATATCCCGGCAGGTGAGGGAGGACGTGCCTGGCAGGTGCATGGCGGCGGTTTCTACGAGATGCGCAAATATCTGGTCGCCCCGCCGCGCATGCCGGAGGAGCTGACCTGGCATAAATGGCAGAGCTACTGGACCTGGATCTCGGGCTTCTTCCTGCTGGTCTGGGTCTATTACGCTCAGTCGGAACTCTATCTGATCGACCCGGCGGTCATGGCGCTATCGCCCTTCGCTGCGGGCGCGATCGGCATCGCCGCGCTGGCCCTGGGCTGGCTGTTCTATGACTGGCTCTGCAAGTCCCCGCTGGGCAAGAACGAGGTCGTGCTCGGCCTGCTCGGCTTCGGCTATGTCATTGCC
The DNA here is from genome assembly GCF_056399325.1 of Allobosea sp. 01N443. NCBI lineage: Bacteria > Pseudomonadati > Pseudomonadota > Alphaproteobacteria > Hyphomicrobiales > Alloboseaceae > Allobosea > Allobosea sp. 01N443. The sequence continues at coordinate 8,628 of NZ_JBFTRC010000083.1, read as the reverse complement.
GCATCCTACGCCTTCAGCCAGGTCTTCTCCGGGCGTGGCGCGCTGATCCATACCGGTGCGCTGATGGCGACGATCATGACCGCCAATGTCTTCTTCATCATCATGCCGAACCAGCGGAAGGTCATCGCCGCATTGACGGCCGGGGCGAAGCCCGATCCGAGACTCGGCAAGCAGGCCAAGCAACGCTCGACGCACAACAATTACATCACCCTGCCGGTGCTGTTCCTGATGCTGTCGAACCATTACCCCGTCACCTATGCGAATTCGGCGATCATTCCGGCCCTGGTGGCGCTGATCATCATCGCCGGCGCGCTGATCCGGCATTTTTACAATGTCCGCCATGCCGACCATGCGAAATCGCCATGGTGGACCTGGGCCGTTGCACTGGTTGCGCTCTGGCTTGCCTTCTGGTTGGCGATGGCATCGTCACCAGGCGGGCGCGAACGGCTCGGCCTGAAGGCTATCGAACCGGCCAGGCCGGCACTTCTGGCGGGAATGAACCTGCCGCCCGCCGAGGTGGCCAACATCGTGACCGGGCGCTGTGCCATGTGCCACGCGCCGGAGCCATCCTGGCCCGGTATCCAGATTGCGCCCAAGGGAATCTGGCTGCATGAGCCGGAGCGGATCGCCGTTCAGGCCCGCGCGATCCGGACACAGGCGGTGATGACCCATGCCATGCCGCCCAATAACCTGACCGGCATGACGGATGCAGAGCGGCGCACACTCGGAGCCTGGCTCGCCGCGCAGCGCTGAGGCTTCCGGGCTTTCGAAAGCGTTCAGCCTGTTTTCGACCGGCGCACGAAAATGTGAACCCATTCAGTTTCGGTTCACGTGGGCCTTGGCAAGGTCAGCAATACTGACTGGGCTGGAAGAAGGTTCCCACAACGGGGCCGTCCGTGCCGGGGGACCTTGGGGGTCCGGGTGAAGCGGTTTGAAGGGCAGGTCGCCGGCTATTGGCTGGCGGCCCTGGGATTTGTTTGTGCGTGGAGCATCCTGTGCTGGCCCTGGCTTTCGGGGGCGGTCACGATTCCCTTCGATGCCAAGGCGCATTTCCAGGCCCAGATTCAGTTTCTCGCCCAGGCCCTGCATAGCGGCCAGTCGCCATTCTGGACGCATAATGTCTTCGGCGGCTCGCCACAGGTTGCCGATCCGCAATCCCTTATCTTCTCGCCCGCCATCCTGCTCGCGCTGCTGACGCCATCGCCGAGCTTCCGGATGGTGGATGCCTACGTGCTGGCGCACCTGCTCGCCGGCGGGCTCGCCTTCCTGATGTTCTTCCGCGATCGCAGCTGGCACCCGGCGGGCGGCCTGCTTGCCGCTCTCGTCTTCGCCTTTGGCGCTTCGGCGGCCTGGCGTGTGCAGCATGTTGGTCAGATCGCGAGTCTCGCATTCTTTGCGATCGCCTTCTGGCTGACGGCGCGCATGCTTCAGCGCTCGTCGCTGCGCGCCGGCGCGCTCGCCGGCTTTGCCGCCGGCATGATGGTGCTGGAGCCCGACCAGGTGGCCCTACTGGGCGCCTATGTGCTGATCGGAATGGTCGTCGCGCATTGGTTCTCCGGCGGCTGGGCCGCCGTCCGCGCGAGCCTCGCACCGATTTCGGTCGCGAGCATCGCGGGACTAGCGACGATTCTGCTGCCGCTGATCTGGACCTGGCTTTTCGCCGAGGCGACGACTCGTCCCGAGGTCGATCTCATCGAAGCTGGGCGCGGCTCGCTGCATCCGGCCTCGCTGCTGACCGCCTTCGTGGCTGATCTTTTCGGCGCGCGCGATCCGGCCGTGGACTTCTGGGGCCCCTACAGCCCGGCCTGGGATGCCAAGGAGCTCTTCCTGTCGCAGAATATGGGGCAGGTCTATGTCGGGGCGCTGCCGCTGTTGCTCCTGATCGCGCCGGGCCTGAGCCGTGGCTGGCTCTGGGACAAGGCCATCCGGCCGCTGACGCTGCTCTTCGTCTTCATGGTTCTGTTTGCGCTCGGGCGCTACACGCCGCTGTTTCAGGCGGCTTACGAGTATTTGCCGGGCGTGAAGGTCTTCCGGCGCCCGGCCGACGCGACCTTCCTGATCGGCGCGCTTGGTGCGCTGCTCGCAGGATACGTGCTGCATCGCATTCTGAGCGAGGAGCGTCTCGGTTCACTGTATCGCGATCTCGGTTTTGCCGGAGTGGTCGTCGCTGCGCTCGTCGCCGCGGCCTTGTTCATCTCGAAGCGCGAGGGGCACCTTGCCGACGCCTGGTGGCCGAGCCTGTCGGCGGCCTTCTGGTTTGCGGGTGCGGGGCTGGTCCTGGTCGTGCTGACGCGCTGGCGCGGAGCGCTGGCGCCGCTCGCCAGCGTGCTCCTGGTCGCCGGCGTCGTCGGCGCGGATCTTGGCGTCAATAACGGCCCCAACGACTCGACTGCATTGTCGCCGCAGCTCTACGACGTGCTCCGTCAGGAGACGAAGAACGAGACCGTCCACATTCTCAAGCAACTGGTTGCCCAGCCGGCCGATTCGCCACGCCGCGACCGCGTCGAGTTGCTCGGCATGGGGTTCGAATGGCCGAATGTCGGGATGGTTCACGGCTTTGACCATACGCTCGGCTATAATCCGTTGCGGCTGGCCGATTTCTCGGATGCGGTCGGCACGCGGGACTCAATCGCTGCGCCGGACCAGCGCAAGTTTACACCGCTTTTTCCCTCCTATCGCTGCCGCCTCGCCGATCTCCTCGGCCTGCGCTACATCGCGACGCGGGTTCCGATCGGCCAGGTCGATCACGCGTTGAAATCCGATGATCTCAAGCTCGTCGCCTTCACGGGGGATGGCTACATCTACGAGAACCCACGGGCCTTGCCGCGCGCCATGTTCGTCGGTGGCTGGCAGCTTGCCGATTTCGACGGCATGAAATCTGCGGGCCAGTGGCCAGACATCGATCCGCAGCAGGTTGTGCTGCTCGATAGCGTGCCGCCGGATGCGGTGCCGGAAGGGCCGATTTCGGCGCAAGCCGAGGTCAAGCTGACGCGCTATCAGAACACCGAAGTCGAGATCACGGTCACGACGGACAGGCCTGGCTTCGTCCTGCTCAACGACATCTGGCATCCATGGTGGCGGGCGGAGCTCGACGGCGCGGACGTCGATATCCTGAGGGCGAATGTGCTGTTTCGCGCCGTGCAGGTGCCGGCGGGGACGCATACGGTGCGCTTCAGTTTCAAGCCGGTCGAGGGCGCCATCGCGGAGCTGCGCGATCGCGTCGAACCGATCGTGCCCGAGGAGGCGCCTTCGGCTGCCGAGCCGCGCGTGGCGGCGGGATCCGGCACGACGCCCAATCCACGTCTCTATGAAGACGGCGGCTGGTTCGAAAGCCGCGATCACGGCCAAGCGCCGCAGACTGCGACCCTGGTTCGCTAAATCATTGGACCGGATTTCGTATCCGGTCCGATGGTCTACCTTTCCGCGACTGGATCGGCTTTCCCGAAAGTCGCAATCCAGTTTTCGGGCCGATGCGTCAGATCGCCCCCCAAAGGAAAGGTCCGGCGACACGAACGCATCGCCGSACCCAAATTGCTCGAGGAGAAGCCTTGCGGGTTTCGCCTCGCCTAGCCCTCAGGCGACGCCGAGCTTCTTCTGCAGGCTGGTCGAGGAGGTGGTGTACTGGAAGGTCAACCGCTTCTCCGGATAGACATAACGGTGCACCTTCTGGGCGGCGAGTGCCGCCTCATGGAAGCCCGAGAGGATCAGCTTGAGCTTGCCGGGATAGGTGTTGATGTCGCCGATGGCGAAGATGCCCGGCACATTGGTCTCGAATTTCTCGGTGTCGACCGGGATCAGGTTCTCGTGCAGGTTCAACCCCCAGCTCGCGATCGGTCCGAGCTTCATCGTCAGCCCGAAGAACGGCAGCAGGGTATTGCAGGAGACCTCGAAGGCCTCATTGGCACTGTCGCGACAGATCGCGGCTTCCAGTGCGGTGCCGTCGCCCTTCAGGCCGGTGACCTGACCGATCCTCAGATCCATCCTACCGTCCGCGACCAGTGCCCGCATCTGCTCGACCGAATGCGGCGCAGCGCGGAAATCGTCGCGACGGTGCATCAGCGTCACTCGCTTGGCGAGGGGCTGCAGGTTCAGGGTCCAGTCGAGCGCGGAATCGCCGCCGCCGACGATCAGGATCTCGCGGTCGCGGAAGGCTTCCATCTTCCGGACGGCGTAGAAGACGCTGTTGCCCTCATAGGCCTCGATCCCCGGGATCGGCGGCTTCTTCGGCAGGAATGATCCGCCCCCGGCGGCAACGAGCACCGTCTTGGTGTTGAAGACGGTGCCGGCATCGGTGCGCACCCGGAAGCGCGGCGCCTCCGCCGTGCCGGTCGGCTCGAGCGACTCGATCATCTGGTTGAGATGGAAGGTCGGGCCGAAGGGTTTGACCTGCTCGATCAGATTGTCGACCAGGCCCTGTCCCGTGACCATCGGAAAACCGGGAATGTCATAGATCGGCTTTTCCGGATAAAGCTCGGCACATTGGCCGCCGACCTTCGGCAGGATGTCGACGAGATGGGCGCGGATATCGAGCAGACCGAGTTCGAACACCGCGAACAGGCCGCACGGACCCGCGCCGACGATCACGACGTCGGTTTCGATGACCTCGCTCTCAGCGACGTTCTCGTTGGCAATTTCGGCACTCATCGTGAATTCCCTCGGGGTGTTCCCTGCGGCCATGCGCGGGAGCCGATGCAGCAAATCCTGCTGCGATGCAATGAAAACCCCCGCCCAAGCGTAGGCGGTAGCCGGAAAAGAGAAGAATTTCCTGTTTCAGGCGCCCGTGTCAGCAACAAGGCCTATGCTTATAATCCCGGCGATGGCCGCTGCCTCGTCATTGTCCGAGGTGTCTCCCGAGATTCCGATTGCGCCAAGCAGCACGCCGGCCCCATCGCGCATGAGCACACCACCCGGGACCGGCACGAGCGATCCGCCGACCGCATGGGTTGCTGCTTCAATGAAATAGGGGCGGTCGAGCGCCATCTTGTGCAGGGCGCGCGACCCGAGGCCGAGCGCCACGGAGCCATGCGCCTTGCCGAATGCGATCTCGCCGCGCTTCAGGCTGGTGCCGTCCTGCGCCGCAAAGGCCTTCTGGGCCCCCCGCGCATCGATGATGGCGATCGCGAGCGGTTTAAACCCGGATTTCTCGGCATGGGCGAGCGTGTTGGCGAGGATGGTCTGGGCCTGGGCCAAGGTAAGCATGGGAAGGGCCTTCCGTTGAGGACGCGAGCTTCTTGCCAGCCCGCGGGCACGGAGGGAAGCTGCCGCAGCGCGCAAGCTGCCATGTCATGGTGAAACCTGCCGGCATATCGCCCCCTTTGCCGGCATCACGCAATTCAACTTGAACTTGCAGGGGCAAGCGGGCTTCATATCAGCCCCGACACTGGAGGATAAGCTATGGGTCTGTTCAGTTTCATCAAGGAAGCCGGTGCGAAGATCTTCGGTGGTTCGGCACAGGCGGCGACGCCCGACGCTCTGCAGAAGGAATTGGCCGGGCACGGGCTGCCCTCCGACGTCAATATCCAGATCGATGGCGACAAGGTGAAGGTGTCCGGCAAGGCGGTTTCTACCGAAGAGGCCGAGAAGATCATTCTTGCGCTCGGCAACACGACGGGCGTCGCGCAGGTCGAGTCCGAGCTGGCGGTCACGAAGGAAGCGCCCGCTGCCGTGTTCTACACGGTCAAGAAGGGCGATACGCTCTGGAAGATCGCCGAGGAGCATTACGGCAAGGGGCAGGGCGCGAAATACACCGAGATCGTCAAGGCCAATACGCCGCCGGTGAAGAATCCCGACCTAATCATGCCCGGCTGGGTGCTGCGTATTCCGCCCAAGGCCTGATCCGCTTTCGGGTTACTGAAGCAACGGCATGCGGGATGGCCCGCATGCCGCTCTGATGCTCGTCGAGACCGCGTCAATTTCAAGCGGACGGCTCTTGCGTCAGCCGCGCTTTGGCGCTCATCTGTCATACCAATAAGGCAGACAGGGCATTCCTTATGGGAATGGCCCGTCATGCTGTGCCTGAGCAGGYCTCTGGGGAGGGGATGAATGAGTTTTGATCGCCGCAAATTCCTGACGCTTGCCGGCTCGGCCGTTGCCGCGCCGGCCATGATGCGTGTCAGTCGCGCCAATGCCCAGGAGGTGACGCTGAAGATGCATCACTTCCTGCCGCCCGTCGCCAATGGCCATTCCAAGTTCCTGAAGCCCTGGGCCGACAAGGTCGCGGCTGAATCGAATGGCCGCATCAAGATCGACATCTTTCCGTCGATGCAGCTTGGCGGAACGCCGCCGCAGCTGTTCGACCAGGCTCGTGACGGTGTTGCCGATATCGTCTGGACGCTGCCCGGCAATACGCCTGGGCGGTTCACCGGCATCGAGGCCTTCGAGCTGCCCTTCGTCTCGAACAAGCGCGCCTTGGTCAATTCGCTGGCGCTGACGGACTACGCCGAGCAGAACCTCAAGGACGAGTTCAAGGACATCAAACCGATCTGCTTCTGGGCGCATGATCACGGGCTGATCCATGCCAACAAGCAGGTGAAGACGATGGAGGACCTGAAGGGTCTGAAACTGCGCTTCCCGACCCGGCTTGCCGGCGAAGCGCTGCGGGCGCTCGGTGCCAATGCGATCGGGATGCCGATCCCGCAGGTGCCGGAATCGCTGGCGCAGCGTGTCATCGATGGCTGCGTCGTGCCGTGGGAGGTCGTGCCGTCGATCAAGGTCCAGGAGCTGGTGAAGTATCCCACCGAGATCCCGGGCTCGCCGACCTTCTATGTCGCGACCTTCATCCTGGCGATGAACCGCGCGAAATACGATTCGCTCGCGCCCGAGCTGAAGGCGGTTCTCGACAAGAACTCGGGGGCTGTTGCGGCTGCCATGGCCGGCAGGGTCTGGGACGAGCAGGCGGTCGTGGTGTCCGAAATGGTTCGCAAGCGCGGCAATACCATCACCATGCTCGACGAAGCCGAAGCGGCGCGCTGGCGCAAGACGACCGAGCCGGTGATCGACGGCTGGATCAAGGCCGCCAAGGACAAGGGGCTCGACGGCGCGAAGCTGCTGGAGAGCGCCAAGGCGGCGCTTGCCAAGCACGAGAAGGCGGCTTGACGGCGCATCATGGCGGTCAGCGGCCGGGAGGCAACGATGCCGGGCTTCGATGCTCTGGTGCGTGGGATCGCCATCGCGGGTGGCGTTCTGCTGATTGCGCTGGCGACCATGGTGGTCGTCAGCGTGACCTTGCGCAGCGACCTGATCGGCGCGGCCGGCGTCCCGGGTGATTTCGAGCTGGTGCAGATGGCGACGGCGATCGCCGCCTTCTGCTTTCTGCCCTATTGCCAGCTTCGGCGCGGCAACATCTTCGTCGACACCTTCACGCTGAAACTGCCGTTGCGCTGGCAAAGGGCAATCGATGCGCTCTGGGACATCGTCTATGCGCTGGTCATGGCGTTGATCGCCTGGCGACTCGCGGCCGGTGCGCTGGCGGCCTTCGCGAGCGGCGAGAACACGATGGTCCTGCAGCTGCCGAGCTATCTCCCGATCGCGCTCTGCGCCGTGCTGGCCGCGCTGGTTTCGCTGACCTCGTTCGTCAGCGCCAGCCGGCTGGTGAGGGCGCGCGCGTGAGCGGCTTYACCCTCGCCATCACGGGCTTCGTCGCGCTTCTCGCGCTGATGGTCGTCAGGTTGCCGATCGGGCTGGCGATGATGCTGGTTGGTGGCCTCGGCTACATCCAGCTCAACGGGCTGGAGCCGTTCCTCAACTACATCAAGACGACGCCCTATCAGATCTTCGCCAATTACACGCTGTCGGTGATTCCCCTCTTTGTGCTGATGGGGGCTTTCGCCGAGCGATCGGGCCTGGCATCCGACCTGTTCAAGGCCGCGTCGGCCTTTGTCGGCCATCGCCGTGGTGGGCTCGGGATGGCGATGATCGGGGCCTGCACGGGCTTCGGCGCGATTTGCGGGTCTTCGGTTGCGACGACGGCGACCTTCGCGCGCGCGGCGCTGCCGCAGCTGCGGCACTACCGTTACGACCCCGGCTTCGCCTGTGGTGTCACCGCCGTCGGCGGCACGCTCGGTATCCTGATCCCCCCCTCGGTGATCCTGGTCGTCTACGCGATTTCGACCGAGCAGAACATTGCCAAGCTGTTCAAGGCGGCCCTGATCCCGGGGCTGATGGCGGCCGCGATGTACTGCATCACCATCGCGCTCATGACCCGGCTCGACGCCACGCTTGGTCCGGCGCATGAGCGGATCGCCTGGCGCGACAGGCTTGGTCCGCTGCTCGGTGTCATCCCGGCGATGCTAGTCGCGCTGATCGTGGTCGGCGGCATCTATGGCGGGATCTTTACCCCGACAGAGGGGGCCTCGGTCGGGGCCTTTGTCATGTTGATGATCGGCGTGTTCCGGCGGACGCTGGGCCTGAAGGAGATCGGCGAGGCGATCCTGCAGACGGCCGAGACCTCGGCGATGATCTTTGCGATCCTGCTCGGAGCCGAGATCTTCAACGCCTTCCTGGCGCTGACCCAGGTGCCGACCGCTGCGGYCGAAATGATTGCGGCGTCGGGCTGGCAGCCTTATTCGGTCCTGGTCGGTCTGCTCGTCTTCTACATCGTGCTCGGCGGCGTCATGGACGAACTTGCCA
>NZ_JBFTRC010000082.1:0-35767 GCF_056399325.1 Allobosea sp. 01N443 | reverse complement strand
GCCCTATATCGCGCTGCAGCTCGTCGGCATCCAGGTGGTCATCGGCGCGCTCGGCATTTCCGGGACCGGCCTTGCCGCCGACCTGCCGCTGATCTTCGCTTTCCTGGTCCTGGCGGCTTTCACCTATTCGAGCGGCCTGCGCGCGCCGGCCTCGATCGCGATCGTCAAGGACATCCTGATCTATGTCACCGCCTTTGCCGCGATCATCATCATCCCGATCCAGCTCGGCGGCTTTGCCAAGATCTTCGCCGCGGTGCCGGACACGAAGGTCCTGCTCGAAACGCCGCCCCCCGGCTCGACCGGGGCCTACAGCACCTAYGCGACGCTGGCGCTCGGATCGGCGCTGGCGCTGTTCCTCTATCCGCATTCCATCACCGGCATTCTCAGCGCCAATGGCGGCAAGGCCATCCGGCGCAACGCCGCCATGCTGCCGGCCTATTCCTTCCTGCTCGGCATTCTCGCGCTGTTCGGCTTCTTCGCGATCGCCGCCGGCGTCCGCAGCATGCCGGAATATGCGGCGGGCTTTGCCGAGTTCGGCAATAATTTCGCGGTGCCGGCCCTGTTCCTGCACAGTTTCCCGGCCTGGTTCGTCGGCATCGCCTTCGCCGCCATCGGCATCGGCGCCCTGGTTCCGGCGGCGATCATGTCGATCGCGGCCGCCAATCTCTATACCCGCAACATCCACCGGGAGTTCATCAACCGGAACCCGACCGACCGGCAGGAGGCCCAGATGGCGAAATGGGTTTCGCTGGTCGTCAAGCTGGGTGCGCTCGTCTTCATCCTGTTCGTGCCGACGCAATATGCCATCCAGCTGCAGCTGCTCGGCGGCATCTGGATCATCCAGACGCTGCCGGCGGTGATGCTCGGCGTCTATACGCGTTGGTTCAACGGCTGGGCGCTGCTGATCGGCTGGCTGGCCGGGATCGTCGCCGGCACGCTGATGGCCTTCGCGTCCAATCTGACGCCGACCTTTCCGCTCAGCTTTGGCGGGCATGTCTTCCCGGGCTACACCGCCGTCTACACGCTGGTCCTGAACCTCGTCATCGCCGTCGTGCTGACCTTGCTCTTCCGGGCGTTGAAGGCCCATTCGATCGCGGCCGACGAGACGATGGCCGCCGATTATTCCGCCTGACACCCCGGGGACCGGGCCGGACATGGGCCACGGCCTCCTCACGGCGCCACGCTGTCCCCTTGGCTTGGACCGGGATGGCGAAGCCGCAGACTATTTGGCGCGTCGCCCCGGTTGTGAGATCGTCGCCTGATCAGGAGCGAAGAAGCGAGGGCCCTATGGATACGGACCAGGAGGCCAAGGACCGCGTCACGCAGATCATGCAGAAGCACCTGGAACTTGCGCAGGAGCAGCTCGAAATGGCTGAGCGCGGCGTGCTCTTGTCGATTGATGGAGCACCCGAAGGGATCAATCTGACCAAGGAGGCATTGKCCATCCGCGTCGGGCAATTGCAGGGTGCGCTTGATCGACAGCGAGGACGCGGCTGATACCAGCCATGCGCCTGCAGAAGGGCGTGAAGCGGGACCGTCGTTGCGCTGGTCCGCTCTTCCCAGCCCAGCGAACGCGCATGTCACGCGCCAGTCCTCGGCCGCGATAGGGGGCGTTCGAGGGCGGTGGCGGGCGCCTATGCCGACCTTGGCATGCGCGACGCGTTCGCCGAGCCGACCGAGCGCTTCCGGCTCTTGCGGATGTGATCGACGAAGGCGCGCAGCTTCGGCGCCATGTTCTGGCGGCTCGGATAATACAGGAAGAACCCCGGGAAGAACGGGCAAAATTCTTCGAGCACGGGAACGAGCTCCCCGCGCTGGATGGACGGTCGAAATGTTTCCTCCAGCCCGATGGTGATGCCGCCGCCCGCGACCGCCATGCGGATCATCAGCGCCATATCGTTGGTGGTGGCCTCCGGCTTCACGTCAACCGCGAAATCCTGGCCCGCCTCCGTGAACTCCCACCGGTAGGGAGCCGCTCGTGGCGCCGGGCGCCAGCCGATGCAGCGATGCGCCGCGAGCTCGCGCGGATGGATCGGCGTCCCCCGGCGCGCCAGGTAGCCGGGAGCGCCGACGGCGAGTTGCCGTTGCGGGGCGGAGACGGGAACGGCGATCATGTCCTGCTCGATGACCTCGCCGAGCCGCACGCCCGCGTCATAGCCGTAGGCGACGATGTCGATCTCGTCATCCGTCACCAGGACGTCCAGCTGCACGTCCGGGCATGCCACCCCGAAACTGGTGAGAAGCGGGCCTGACAGGAAACTCTCTGCGATCGAGGAGACCGCCAGCCGCAACTGGCCGCGCGGTCCGGAGCCGAGTTGATGAGCAGCCTCGGTCGCCGCGCGGATATCGGCCAGCGACGGGGCGATGTCGGCATGGAGACGCTCGCCGGCTTCGGTGAGGCCGACGCTGCGGGTGGTGCGGTGGACGAGGGCAATGCCCATTGCGTCCTCGAGCCGCCTGATCGTCTGGCTGACGGCCGAGCGCGTCACGCCTAGCCGGTCCGCGGCTGCCCGGAAGCTTCGTTCCTCGGCGACCAGGACGAAGGTCGCGAGCGCGTTGAGGTCGGTCGCCATTGGTTAGAAAGTCTAACCATAGCGTCGCCTCCTGGCTAGATACCGGCGACAGCGCCGGGCGCCTATCTCCTCGATCACGGGTTCCGCATCACGCAGCGGACCAAGCGAGAGGAGTTGGACCATGGCTATGGACAAGACCGTTCTGGTGACCGGGGCATCAAGCGGCATCGGCGTCGGCATCGCCCGCGAGCTCGCCGCCGCCGGAGCCCGTCTGATGCTGGGCGCACGCAGGGTCGAGCGACTCGATGCCCTCGCCGAAGAGCTTCGGCAGGGCGGCGCGAAGGTCGACTATCGCCGCCTGGATGTGACGCGGCAGGACGACGTCCTGCGCTTCGCCGACGCAGCCCGTCAGCAGTTCGGGCGGATCGACGTCATCGTCAACAATGCCGGCGTGATGCCGCTCTCGCCGATGGCCTCCCTGAAGGTCGACGAGTGGGACCGCATGGTCGACGTCAACATCAAGGGCGTCCTCTACGGAATCGCCGCGGTCCTGCCGGAGATGACGTCCCGGGGCTCCGGCCACATCGTCAACATCGCCTCGATCGGTGCGCTCAGCGTCTCGCCGACGGCGGCCGTCTACTGCGCCACGAAATATGCCGTCCGGGCGATCTCGGACGGCCTGCGCCAGGAGCGCAGCGACATCAGGGTCACCTGCATCCATCCCGGCGTCGTCGAGAGCGAGCTCGCCGGTACGATCACCGATCGCGCGGCGGCCGAAGCCATGAAGACCTACCGGAGCATTGCGCTCCAGCCTGACGCCATCGGTCGGGCCGTCCGCTACGMGCTGGAGCAGCCCGAGGACGTGGACGTCAACGAGATCGTCGTCCGCTCGACCAGGGCGCCGCACTGATGCGGGCCGGGGTCATTACCGTCGCGACGGGTGTCGTGGCGGCGCTTGCAGGTGCTGCCTTCGCGGAGAAACCCATGACGCAGGCCACTCATCCCTTTGTCGACATGTGGGTCACCGACGACAACCGGATCCGCCACGAACTCCTGCCGGACGGCCGCTATGTCGAGGCGCGCGGCAACCGCGAGGGCGCCTATCGCGGGCGATACGAAGTGACAGGCCGACACATCGAATACTGGGACGATACCGGCTTCACCGCCGACGGCGACTTCGTCGACAACGACACCCTCCACCATGCCGGCATGGTTCTTCGCCGGCGTGTCCGGCCGTCCTCCGCGACGGCCCCGTAAGCCGGATTTCCGGCAGTGGCGGCCCCGCGCGGTGGTCGCCCGGGCCGCTTTCCCAACCACCCTGAAGCGAAGGAGACGTTCAATGAACTCTGCTGCCCCATTCAATCGACCTGCGACCGCCGCCCGGCGCATCGGGCTTGCGGCCATCGTCGCCCTGGCCATCGCGCCGGCCATCGCCGCGCCGGCCCAGGCCGACACCGCACGCAACGAGACCATCGTGCGCGACGCGTTCCAGCGCTGGGCCGCCGGGGACAATGTCTTCCAGCAGCTGCTGGCCCCCGACATCGTCTGGACGATTCCGGGCTCCGGTTCCGTCGCGGGCACCTATCGCGGCATGACGGATTTCATTGAGCGGGCCTCCGTGCCGCTGGTCAGCCGCCTCGCGACCCCGCTCGTTCCCCAGGTCCGGCACATCTGGGCCGTCGGCGACCGGGTGATCGTCCGCTTCGACGCGACGGCCACGACGACTGGCGGACATCCCTATCGCAACCAGTTCGCCTGGTGTTCCGGATGAAGGACGGCAAGGTCGCCGAGGCCGAGGCGTTCCTCGACCTCGTCGCCTACCAGCAGGTCGTCGACAACAATCAGCCACGCCAGCGCTGAGGCTTCGGATGGAGCCGCCGGGCCGGCAGCGGTTCGGGCCGGGAGCGGTCTGGGATCAGATGCGCCCGCTGCCAGGTTCGGCCGCGCCGGCCTGCTCGCGCAGGAGCGACAGAAAGGCCTGCGCGGCCCGGCCGACATAGCGCTCCTTGTGCTGTAGGGCGTAGAAGCGGCGTCGCGGCACGGTCGCTGCGACCGCAACCAGTGACCCGGCCCGCAGCGCCGCCGCGACCACCAGGCGCGAGACCACGGTCGCCCCGGCACCGGCCTCCACCGCCGCCCTGACGGCTTCGTTCGAGGGCAATTCAAGCGCGATGTCGAGTTCCGCGAGGCTCCGGCCGTCGCGTGCCAGCAGGTCTTCGAACAGCCGGCGCGTGCCCGAGCCCGGCTCGCGCAGGACCCAGGGCGCCTCGGCGAAGGCCGCGCTTGCGAGCGCGGCTGCGCCGGCCCAGCGATGCCCGCGGGCGACGACCAGCACCATCTCGTCTTCGGCCACCGGCGAGATCGCCAGATGCGGGTCGTCGATCTCCCCCTCGACGATGCCGAGATCGGCGAGCCCGTCATGGACGGCCTGAGCGACAGTTTGCGTGTTGCCGATCGTCAGCGGCGTTTCGATGCCGGGATGGCGCGCCCTAAAGGCGTGCAGCAGCGGCGGCAGCCAGTAATTGGCGACGGTCTGGCTCGCGGCGAAGGCGAGCCGGCCGCGCTTCAGCCCGGCGAGATCGGCCAGCACGGCCTCGGCCGAGGCGGCGCGGGAGAGCACGGCGCGCGCCTCGGCCAGGAAGAGCCGGCCGGCATCGGTCAGCGTGATGCGCCGGCCGATGCGATCGAACAGTTTGACCGCATGGCGCGCTTCCAGGGCCGCGACCGCGGCGCTCGTCGCCGACTGGGTCAGGTTCAGCTCGGTCGCGGCTTTTGTGACATGTTCGCGCTCGGCGACCGCGACGAAGATCCTGAGCTGTTCGAGCGTCATCGCGATCCTTCACATCGTGAGCTTCATCCGCATCAGACTGAATGACGCGATGAAAGGAAAGGCCGCAAGGCCGAGCAGGAGAGGGCGCAGGCATTTGGCCCTGAGCTTGGCGATATCGGTCTCGAGCCCCATCGCGGCCAGCGCCATCGAGAGGAGGAAGGTGGTGGAAAGAACGATCAGCGACTTGGCTGGGCTTCGCACGCTGACGACGCGAGGCCGACCATGGCGACGTAATGATCGACGGAGACGATTGATCCCCGGCGCGAGGGCTTGCCGGGAGGCGCAGAGCCGTGCTCGGCGAGGGGCGAACGGAGGATGGCCTCTGTCGGATTGGAGACATGCGAGCGACGGGACATGTGTGGCGCCGAGCGGCCCGATGGGCTCGGCACCCATTTGCTGCGGCCGAGTCCGGCGCCATCGCCGCGACAGATGGCGCGAATGTGGGAGAACTGGCGCTCTGGCTGCAACCTGGTGCGATGCTCGCCTCCTTCCGGATTGGAGCCCGCACCTGGCGTATGCATTCACAGGCGGCGGCGAGCCGACGGGCTCAGTTCTTCTGGCAGTGGAAGCCTTCAGCGAAGGTAAGTTCCACCAATGCGCGCCGTCGCTGTTCTCGGGGCCGGGCGGCGCCTGGACCGGGGACTGACCGTTGCTATGCCGGCAGGACGACGACCTTCGTCTTGACCGGCGTACGCGAGTACAGGTGCATCATGTCCTGGCTGAGCAGGCCGACACAGCCGCTTGTGATGCCGTTCCCGATCGATTCGGGGTCGCTGGAGGCGTAGATCGTGTAGAGCGTGTAGGCGCCGTTCTGATAGAGATAGAGCGTGCGGGCGCCGAGCGGGTTTTCGAGGCCGCCGGGCATGCCGCGGGCGTATTTGGCCGCCTCGGGCTGGCGCTTGATCATCTCCTTGGGCGGTGTCCAGGTCGCCCATTCCGCCTTGCGCCCGATATAGGCGTCCCCGCTCCACCGGAACCCGTCGCGGCCGACATTGGYGCCATAGCGGGTGGCCGATCCGTCGTCCTCGACGCGGTAAACGTAGTAATTGCCGGGGTCGACGATAATCGTACCGGGCGCTTCCTTGGTCTCGTAGCGAACGGTCCGGCGATAATATTTCGGATCGACCTTGCTGACATCGACAGCCGGGATCGGGAATTTCTCTTCGGGCACCGGCCCGTAGATCTTGGCCGCCTCGGCGAGGCTCATGCCGTCGGTCGTGCAGCCGGCGAGTCCGAGCGCGCCGACGCCGGCGGCAGAACCGACCAGAAACGACCGGCGGTTGATAAGTCCCGTGCGACGCCCGATCAGAGCGATCTCGTCCATCTTGCCGGCATCGGCATTGCCACCGTCCATGATCATGATTTTGGACTTCCCATGTCTTGCTGCCCGACGAGAGAATACTCGGGCATACACCCGCTGAGCGTCTTCCTGAGCTAAGATTGCCGGGACATGGCCCGGCTGGCAAGCTCTGGCCTTTGTTGCACGGGGCTTGCCATGCACCAAGCCCGCTACCGTCCACGCTGTCTCGCAGCGTTACGTCGCGGTGGCTTCGACAAAAACGTGCAGGTCACGGCACCGCTCGGGTCAGCGGCGCCTCGGCTCATTCGCCCGGCATTTTGCGCATTCGGGCCGGGCGAGGGGCGCGCGGCTCTGGCGCGGGCCGGGGCCTTGCGGAGCCATGAAGCCGGTCGCGCCGGGACGGCCTGGCCTGGCTGTCCCGGCGCGATGCCGGTCAGGCGACGAGGAAGCCGGCGTCGACCGGATCGTCGCGGTTGATCGTCCAGCGTGCGGTGCCGAGCAACCCGGCGGTGCCCTTCACGGTCGGGCGCACGGCGCGCGTGCCGTTCAGGTTCGCCTCGCCGATCAGGCAGCCTTCGAAGGTTCCCGACCCGAGCAGCCCTTCCGAGCGGATCGGCTGGTGCAACGCGAGCAGGCCGCGCGCCTCATACATCGCCATCATCGCGCTCGTGCCGGTGCCGCCCGGCGAGCGGTCGAGCTGGCCGGCGGAGAAGACGTGGACGTTCTTGTAGAAAGCGCCCTCGATCGTCGGCTCGTGCCAGAAGGTCACGAAGTTGAAATTGTTGATGTGGCTCGACGCCGGGTGCTGGATGGCAACCTTCTGGCGCAGCTGCTCGCGGGCGATAATGCCGAGCCGGGAGAGCTCCGAGCCGTTCTCCGGCGAGATCCGCAGCGAGGTGCCGCGCAGGTCGATGATGCCGAAATAATTGCCGCCCCAGACGATGTCGGCCTTGAGCTGGCCGATGCCCGGCAGGTCGAAGGGCACGTCCTGCGCCGCGACATAGGCCGGCACGTTCTCAAATCGGGTCCACAGCACGTCCGGCCCGTCATTGGCGACCTCGGCCGTCACCAGGCCGGCGGTGGTCTCGAAGCGGATCGTCGTGACGCCATTGGCGCCGCGCCGGACGAGCCCGAGCGCGACCATCGCCATGCCGACCGCGATCGTGCCGTGGCCGCACATATGGGAGTACTGCGTGCCGTCGATATAGATCAGGCCGGCATCGTAGTCCGGGCTCGACGGCGGCGTCAGGAACACGCCGAACATGTCCTTGTGCCCGCGCGGCTCGCGCATCAGCGCGCAGCGCAGCCAGTCGTAGTTCTCCTCGAGGAAGCGGCGCTTCTCCAGGATGTTCGAGCCGGCGGGATAGGGAATCCCGCTATGGATGATGCAGAGGGGCTCGCCCTCGGTATGGGTGTAGACGACGTCGAAGATATTCTGCTGGCGCATGTGCGGGCTCCTTGGGACTAAACGGGGTGGACGGGATCAGCGGCGCTCGGAGAGCACGTCGAGGCCGATGGTGAGGTCGAGCAGCACGATCACGATCGCGGCGACGATGATCGTCAGGCCGGAGACCGCCGCGATCATCGGGTCGATCGTGTACTGGACGTAGTTGAACAGCTTGACCGGGATCGTGGTCAGCTCGGCCGTGGTGTTGAAGATGCTGAGCTCGACATTGATGAAGGAGGCGATGAAAGCGAAGATCGCGCCGCTGACGAGCCCGCTGCGGATCTGCGGCAGCGTCACCAGGAAGAAGGTCGTCAGCGGCCTAGCCCCGAGATCGGCCGACGCCTCCTCCAGGCTGCGCTGCTCGTCGCTGAGCTGCGGCAGCACGGCGCGCAGGACGAAGGGCATGATGATCACGACATGCCCGACGAGCAGGGCCGTGAAGCTGCGCACCAGGCCGATCGCGCTGCCATATTGCAGCAGCGCCGCGCCGAGCACGACATGCGGCAGGATCAGCGGCGACATCAGGATTTCCGACAGCAGGCGGCGGCCGGGAAAGCGATAGCGAGCGATCGCGATCGCGGCGGGCACCGCCAGCACGACCGCGACGATGGTCGCGGCGATCGCGAGCAGCGTGCTGGTCATGAAGGCCGAGACGTAGGACGGGTCGCCCAGCATCTTGCCGTACCAGGCGAGGGTGAGCCCCTGCGGCGGGAAGGCGAGGAAGCTGGTCGTGGTCAGCGAGGCGCCGACCAGCACGACGAGCGGCAGGGCGAGATAGGCGAGTGCCGCAAGGGAGATGATCCTGACGAGGTGCGTGACCATTTCAGGCTCTCCTCGGCTCGCTGAGGCGCCCGGCGAGCGTGACGAGCACCAGCGTCAGCACCAGCATGGTGATGCTGAGCGCGCCGCCATAGTTGAAGTCGAAGACCGAGCTGTATTGCTGGAAGATCAGCATGGAGAAGACGGTGATCCGCCCGCCGCTGAGCAGCGCCGGCGTGACATAAGCGCTGACCGCCAGCATGAAGACCATGACCGCGCCGGCCATCAGCCCGGGCAGGCTGAGCGGGAAGGTGATCTTCCAGAAGGTGCCGGCCGGCGTCGCGCCGAGATCGGCGGAGGCGTGTTCGAGCGCCGGATCGACCTTGGCGAGCGCGTTGCCGACCGCCAGCACGATGAAGGGCAGCAGGATGTAGACGAGGCCGATCAGGATGCCGAGCTCGGTGCCGAGGAAGCRCATCGGCCGCTCGATCAGGCCCAGCCCGATCAGGCCGTCATTGACGAGGCCGTTGCGGCCGAGCAGCACCATCCAGCCGAAGGAGCGTACGATGTTGCTGGTGAACAGCGGCACGATGAGCAGGATGACGCAGAACCGGCGCCAGGGCCGCCAGCGCACCACGCGCACGAGGTACCAGGCGAGCGGATAGCCGATCACGACTGAGACGAGCGTGGTCAGCGCGCCGATCCGGAAGGTCACCCACAGCACGTCCCAGTGATAGCTGTCGGCGAGGATGCGCAGGTAATGCGCGAAGGTCAGGTGACCATCCGGCGTGGTCAGGCTCGCGATCAGGACGACCGCCATCGGCGCCAGGAAGAAGGCGACGAAGAACGCCGCCGGCAGGGCGCAAAGCAGCACGACCGTGCGCAGCCTCCCGCTCATCACGCGTCCACCGGCACGAGGCTGAGATCGCCGGGGCGGATCGTGGCGAAGACCGGCTGGCCCGGCGCGAGGCCCGCCAGCGCCGACGGCGCGAGCCTGGCCGTCAGGACGGTGCCGCCGACCAAGACCGTGACGAGGGCATGGCTGCCGACATGGGTGATCTCGGAGAGCACGGCCGGCAGGGAGAGGCGATCGGCGACGGGCTCCGGCGCAATGAGGATATCCTCGGGCCGCAGCACGCCGGTTAGCGCGCCTTGCGGAGCGTCGCAGGCGGGACGGATGATCGCGCCGTCCAGAAGGGACAGGCTGCCGTCGCCGCGCCGCTCGACCTGGAGCAGGTTGGCATCGCCGATGAAGTCGGCGGCGAAGCGGCTCGCCGGCCGGGCATAGATGTCCTGGCCGCGGCCGATCTGCTCGATGCGGCCGCGGTTCATCAGCACGATCCGGTCGGCCATGCTCATCGCCTCGTCCTGGTCATGCGTCACGAACAGGAAGGCGATGCCGAGCCGGTGCTGGATCTGCTTGAGCTCGCCCTGGACCTTCTTGCGCAGCTTCAGGTCGAGCGCGCTCAGCGGCTCGTCGAGCAGCAGCAGCTGAGGCCGGTTGACGATGGCGCGCGCCAGCGCCACGCGCTGCTGCTGGCCGCCGGAGAGCTGGGCCGGCAGGCGCTCGCCGAAGCCGGCGAGGCCGACGAGCTCCAGCGCCTCGGTGCTGCGCTGGGTTGCCTCGCCCTTCGACGTGCCCTGCCGGCGCGGCCCATAGGCGACATTTTCCAGGACGCTCATATGCGGGAAGAGCGCGTAGTTCTGGAACACCGTGTTGAGCGGGCGGCGATAGGGCGGCAGCCGTGTCACATCCTCGCCGGCGAGCCTGACCGTGCCGGCCTCCGGCGTCAGGAAGCCGGCGATGCAGCGCAGCAGCGTGGTCTTGCCGCAACCCGACGGGCCGAGCAGCGCGATGAACTCGCCCTGCTCGACAGAGAGGTCGATCTCCGTCAGGGCCGCGTGCCCGCCGAAATGCTTGGACAGGCCGTCGATGGCAAGGATGGGGGTGCTCATGCTGCGGCTCGTGGTGCTCGTGCCCGGTCGTTCGCGCGCAGGTCGTTCACTTGCGCGCGATCTCGCGGTTCCAGGCGTCGACGACGCCTGAACGCAGCGCGTTGATCTCCGTCCAGTCGAAGAGCTGCAGGGTCTTGACCGAGCCGGTCTCGCCCCAGGGCAGCTTGCGCGCGGTCTCGGGCTTGACGACGACGTTCTTCACGGACGGGCCGAGATAGAGCTTCTCGGCGAGGCAGCCGGAGGCTTCGGGCGTCAGCGCCTGGTTGATGAATTTCGCAGCCGCGTCCTTCTTCGGCGTGCCCTTCACCAGATGGAGCCGGGCATCGGTTGCCCAGGCGCCTTCCTTGGGCACGACGAAGCCGATCGGCAGGCCCTTGTCGGCAAGGTCCCAGGCGCCGACGTTGAAATGCGCGCCGATGATCGCTTCGCCGCTCTGGTAGGCATTGGTCGCGGCGCCCGAGGAATCGAAGAACAGGGCGGCCTTGAGCTCCTTGATCTTCTTGAAGGTCGGGGCGAGGTCGCCGGGAGTGCCACCCCAGATCTTCGAGAGGAACATGACGAAGGGCACGCCCGCCGAATTCGCGGGGGAGGGGATGGTGACGGCATCCTCGAATTCCGGCTTCCAGAGGTCGTTCCACGATGTCGGGGCGGCCTTGACCTTCTGGGTGTTGTAGGTGAGCCCGAGCGAGTAATAGCCGGTGCCGACTGCATAGGTGGTCGAACCGCTCTTGTAGATGGCCTCGGGCAGCGTGTTGGCGAGATTGGGGATCGCTGCCGCGTCGAGGGTGTCGGTTACCTCCGCGGCGAGCGCCAGCTCGCTGATGCCGCCATCCATCCAGGCGACGTCGATGGTGGGAGCCGCCTTCTGTTGCTGCAGCTTCGACAGGGTGACGGTCGAGGTGCCGATCTCCGGCTTCACGGCGATGCCGGTCGCCTTGGTGAAGGGTTCGGCGACGCAGGCGCGGAAGGCGTCGCCCCAGTTGCCGCCATACCAGGCGACCGTGATAGAAGCGGGTTGCTGGGCCAGCGCCGGCGCGGTCAGCAGGGTGGTCGCGAGCATGGCGCTCGCCAGCCGGGCGGGTCTGTTCATCGTCGTTCTCCTCTGCCTGAGCGTCTTCGCGCTTCTACGATCATGGTGGGCGCGGCGCACGAAAGGCACTAGAATTCGCCGGCCAGAAATTTGAATAATCACGACATGAACACAGCGCAGTTTCCGCCATCGGCCAGCGAGCGGCCGCAATCCGCGCCCATCCCCGTTTCGCGGCTGCGGATCGGCTTCGTCCTGCTCGACCAGTTCACGCTCGCCGCTTTCTCCGGCCTGATCGATGTGCTGCGGCTGGCGGCGGACCATGGCGGCCGCAGTCGCCAGCTGCATGCGAGCTGGACCGTGATGAGCCTCGACGGAGAGCCGCGACGCTCGAGCTGCGGTGTCTCGGTTGCACCGAATGCGGCCCTGCTCGATCCGGCCGGGTTCGACTATGTCGCCGTCTGCGGCGGCAACGACTATCTCAACGACGCCTTGCCCGAGAGCCTGCTCGACTATCTCAGGCGGGCGGCRGCGTCGGGCGCGCGCCTGCTGGGCATCTGCACCGGCACCTTTGCGATCGCCAGGGCAGGGCTGGTCGGTCCGCGCCGGGTCTGCGTGCACTGGAACGTGCTGGATGCCTTCGTTCGGCATGTCGCTGGGCCAGAGTCCCGCGGCGTTCCAGCGCAAGCTGCGGCTGGACTATGCGCGCTGGCTGATCCTGAACAGCAAGCGCTCGCTCACCGACATCGCCATGGGCGCGGGCTTTGCCGACAGCGCCCATCTCTCGCGCGACTTCAAGGCGAGCTTCGGGGAATCGCCGCGCAGGCTCCGGCAGAAGGGCTAGCGCGGCCGACCGGTACCTGTCGTCTTCAGCTCTGAGGCAGCATCAGCGGCCGAAGCGGGGCGGATATTGCCATTTGGCATAAGTATCCTTATTTCATGCCGAAGTGAGGTGCGCCATGCTTGTAGAGATCCCCCGGACTGTTGCGACCCCGGCGGTGCCGGAGATTACGGTCGAGGAGGCCGCCGCGGCCGCCCGGGCGGTGATCAGGCTCTTCGAAAAATGGGGCCTGACCGACGCCGTCGCGCGCGAGATCCTGGGCGGGCTTTCCGCCCGGACCTATGCCCGTTGGAAGGCAGGGGACCATGGCCGGATCGACCGGGACCTGGCCACCCGCCTGTCCCTGCTGATGGGCATCCACAAGGGCCTGCGCACGCTCTTCACCGACCCTGAGCGCGGCTATGCCTGGGTCGGCAAGCCGAACGACGCCTTTGGCGGCCGGGCCCCGGTCGAGATCATGGCGCAGGGCGACATCTTCTCGCTGGCCCGGGTGCGCTCCTATCTCGATGCCGAGCGTGGTGGTTGGTGAGCGAGGCCGCGCCCGTCATCCGCGTCCACTGGCTCAGGGCCTACCGGATCATCCGCTCGATCTATCCGCCGATCGACCTGTTCGAGGACATCGCCGACCCGAGCGACTGGGAGGCGCTGGCCTCGATCGAGTCGAAGACCAATCCACGGATCTGGGAGCAGATCGGCCGGCTCGATCTCGTTCCGCCGGCGCGACGTGTCGCTGGACATGGGGCGAGCTACCTGATGGCGCCCTTCGTCCATATCAGCACGGATCGGCCAGGCCGGTTCACCGACGGCACCTGGGGCGTCTATTCCGCCGGCCAGAGCGATGAAGTCGCGATCCGCGAGGTCGCGCATCACCATGGCCGGGCGATGGCGGCGAGCCGGGAGGAGAGCGGCTGGACCTCACAGTTCCGCGTGCTGATCAACCAGGTCGATCTCGACCTGCATGATGTCCGGGCCCGGAGCGAGTTGCACGACGCGGACGACTATTCCGCCTCCCAAGCCCTCGCGCGGCAGATGCGGGCGGCGGGATCGAACGGGTTTTTGTACCTGAGCGTGCGCTGCCCCGGCGCAGAGTGCATCGCGATCTTCTGGCCCGACCTGATCCCGATCCCGGTGCAGGGCGACCATTACGACTTCCACTGGGACGGCGCCCGCGTTGACAGGGTGCGGAACTGCCGGACAGGGACGATCCTGGCGCTGTAGCCGAAGAAGCGGACTCAAGTCCTTGGCCGGTCACGCCTTCTTTCCGAGAGGATCGATCACGGAATGGTCGCCGGCGGCGTTCGCGTCAGCGCGAGATGATTTCGCGAACAAGGCTGACGAAGCCCCGAAGATGCAGCCAGAACGCGATGGTGGGCTTCCGGTCCAGCTCGGCTGCGACCTGGGTTGCAGGATCCCTGCGAAGGGCCCGCCAGAAGGACCTCAACCTGGCATTCCAGCGGGACACGCTTCCTTCGGTCATGGCGGCGGTTCTGCGCGATATGAGCTTCGGTCCGCAGAATGGCGCAAAACCATCAGCTGTCCTTGATCCGGATCAAGTCGAACGCCGACAGGGCTGGGGCCGGCCGAGGTCGGCGCCCGCAGGTCCGTTCGGCGCCATTCCAAGGATCGCCCGAGACTGCGCGCGCGGCGGGCAGGAAAACTTGATGGAAATCAATGCTGTGCTGCGAAACAGGAGGATGATGGCGTCCAGGGTTCGGAGCCTCAACCATGCAGACCCCCGGTCAGCACGAGACGATCTCCTTTCTGACGTCGCCGAATGCCTTCGGCTGCGAGGCGGCGGAGATGGTTTCCACCCATATCTCGTTCGTTCTGCTGATCGGCTCGCGGGCCCTCAAGCTGAAGCGCTCCGTCAAACTGCCCTATATCGATCTGTCGACGCCGCAATTGCGGCTGGCGATGTGCGAGCATGAGCTGGTGCTGAACCGCCGGACGGCGCCGGATCTGTATCGCATGGTTCATCGCGTCACCCGCGAGCCTGACGGAAGCCTGGCCTTGAACGGCCAGGGAGAACTGGTCGACGCGGTCGTGGAGATGAAACGCTTCGACGACAGCTTCCTGTTCGACCGCATGGCCGAGAGAGGAGGGCTCACCGCGGCCATCTCGGCCGATCTCGGCGGCGACATCGCCCGGTTCCACCGCTCGGCGCCCGTCTCGACGGATGCCGAGGGCGCCAGGCGGATGGAGCGCGTGCTCGCGGTCAACGAGCGTGCCTTCGCCAGCGCGGACATCCTGCCTTGCCGCGAGGTCGAGGCGGTCACCGCAGCCTGCCGCGAGGCGTTGGCGCGCCATGCCGGATTGCTCGACCAGAGGGCGGGCGATGGCAAGGTCCGGCGTGGGCATGGCGATCTGCACCTGCGCAATATCTGCCTGATCGACGGAAAGCCGCTGCTCTTCGATTGTCTGGAGTTCGACGAGGATCTCGCCACGGCGGATATCCTCTACGACCTCGCCTTCGTTCTGATGGATCTCTGGCACCGCAAGCTCGAAAGCCTCGCCAATGTCCTGTTCAATCGCTATCTCGACACGATTGGCGATGAAACCGGYCTGCGCCTGCTGCCCTTCCTGATGGCGGTGAGAGCGGCCGTTCGGGCTCATGTCACCGCGATCGACAGCGGCAAGGCGGCCGCCGCGAGGATGTCCGAAGCCCAGGCCTATCTCCAGCTTTGCCGCGACCTCCTGAAGCCAAGGCCGGCCATCCTCGTCGCGATCGGCGGCTATTCGGGCTCGGGGAAATCGACGCTCGCCGCCAGGCTCGCATCGAGCCTCGGGCCCGTTCCGGGCGCCCGCATCGCTGCGAGCGACCGCATCCGGAAACACATGTACGGCGTCGCGCCCGAGACGCGGTTGCCCTCCAGCGCCTATGCCGATGACGTCTCCACCCGGACCTATCGCGCGATGGCGGAGCTTGCCGGGAGCATGATTGTGCAGGGCCATGCCGCGATCGCCGACGCCGTCTTCGACCGTCGGGTCGAACGGGAGCGGATCGAGGAGACGGCGCGACATGTCGGTGTGCCGTTTCGGGGGCTCTGGCTTGATGCTCCGGCCCAGATGCTGGTCGAGCGTGTCGCGGCGCGGCGCGGCGACGTATCGGATGCCACGCCGGAGGTCGTCATGGCCCAGCTCGCGCGGCGGGGTGCTGCGAGCGACTGGACGAGAATTGCCGCCGGGGAAGACACCGGCGTCGTCACTGCTGCCGCTCTGACCGCGATCGGCTCGCAAGCCGTGGCGCAGGCGATCTGGCCGGCTGCGGGCTTCAGCCGGCAGGAGAGGGTCCAGGTCAAGTGAACAGGATCGAGACAGGGGACTGCCATGGCGAAATCCATCGCCATCGTGCCGGGGCTCCCGGACCCTGCGCCTGGACGTCACTGCGAGCGCAGACGGCAGGCTATGCGGCAGGGACCGATGCGGCCGGGCACCACGTCGCGACGATCCGGCAGACGGTCGCAAAGGCCTCCAAGGGCTGAGCAAGTGACCGGGCCCGAGGCGTGCCAGGCTCCCCGCCTGCAGACAGGACGCCCGAAGCTCGCGACGGATCTGAATAAAAGTGCTCTGCGAGCGTCCCCTGGCAGCGTCGTCGACAATTGTCAGTGATCCAGTTGTCAGAGATCGAAGAGCCGTGTACGCGGCAGCCTGTTCAGCGATTATCAGGGAGGCGCGCGATGGTTAGACTGTTTGCTAAATCAGCGCTCGCTGGTGTCGGGATTCGCTTCAAGCGCTAATTCCTGCCGCGGCGAGCATCGCCGGGATCGTGTCGCCAACACCACATCTGCGCTCTGGCGCATCGTTGGCCACCCATATCCACCATCTCAAGATGGGTGCGAATCTAAGTGCATCGCAGGAATATGCCATGTTGAAAGAAGAAAGGCAGCATTTCGCTGCCGAAATGCGTTCTGTCGCCGTAGAGAAGCTTTGCGTTGAGGAACACGACTGTGTTCTTTCATTGCGCGTGCACGCCAACCAGGCGTCGTTCGTAGCCAGCAATAGTGATTCACTCGAAGAGGCAGAAGACAATCCTGCCTGCGTGCCGCTCATTATTCGAGCGGCGGGTGAACCGGTTGGTTTTGCCATGTACGCTTTGGATGAGGACGATGGAAAATACTGGATCTATCGCCTCATGGTCGACGAGCGCTTTCAGGGCAAGGGTTACGGGCGGGCTGCTCTCACGCAGATCCTCAATACCCTTGCAGAGTTGCCGGACTGCCCATGCGTCATTCTAGGTGTGAAACCGGAGAACAAGCAGGCGCGCAGGCTTTATGAAGGCGTTGGATTTCGCATCACTGGCGATGTCATCGACGGTGAGATCGTGATGAAATACGACATCTGACCTGCAACGGCCGGCGGCTGCGAAGCCGCCCCCGGGGCCAGATCGCGGTCCCGCCGGGCGATGCTGCGCAGGTCCCTGTCATCCGCGGCCCGGTTGGAAGGACGCGCCGATGCCACCGCATGCTGGCAGGCGCCTCGGGCGCGAAGGACCTGGCTCTCGTCCTCATGCAGCTGTCCGCGGTTCTCGGGCGGGCCGGAGGGAGCGCGTACCCGCTCTCACTCCTTCGCGGGCCGGCGTCAGGCGCTCGCTACCGGAATGGTGATCCCGCACTCGCGGAGCGAGCATGCGGGCTCGATCAGCTTGTCGC
Organism: Allobosea sp. 01N443; assembly: GCF_056399325.1. NCBI lineage: Bacteria > Pseudomonadati > Pseudomonadota > Alphaproteobacteria > Hyphomicrobiales > Alloboseaceae > Allobosea > Allobosea sp. 01N443. Next base: position 18,445 of record NZ_JBFTRC010000082.1, on the reverse strand, counting down.
AGATCGCCTGCTTGGCAGAGACGGCGTTCCCCCCGCACTTCAGCACCCGGTCGATGACATCGGTGACAATTGGAAACCGTCGGGAATGTTGCGCACGATCATGTCGACGGCCGAGGCTCTCAATCGCGTGTCCGTGCAAGCCTCGGCGTGAGGGCAAGAGCAGTCGCCAGGGATAGCCGACAACGACAGGTACGACCGAGCGGAGCGGGGGGGGCGAGCGGTGGCTCAAGGATCAGGGCCCATTGTTTCCTGGCGAGCAGGCGCGTTCGGCATAATTGAGCCAGAACAAGGAACGCCGTCCCGCGAACGGGTAACAACAGCAGCAGGCTGTAGAAATAGGGGGCGGGGGCGTGGCAATTGGGAGGACAATCGCATGGCGATGGATGAATCGAACCGGGTACTGACCACGCGAACGGGCTTCAGGTTTCATGTCCGGCCCGCGCGGCCCGATGATGAGGCGGGACTGGCGGAGTTCTTCAGGCATGTGACGCCTGAGGATTTGCGCTTCCGCTTTCTCAGCACGATCCGGGAGGTGAGCCATGATCGGCTCGTTGCGATGACGCAAATCGATCATCGCCAGACCGAGAGCTTCGTGGCGCTTGCGGACGACGGAAAATCGATCATCGCCACGGCTATGCTGGCTTGCGATGCCGCTCTCCAAAAGGGGGAGGTCGCGATCTCGATCCGCAGGGAGGACAAGCACCGCGGTGTCGGGTGGGAGCTGCTCGGCCATATCTGCAGATTTGCCGAGGCGAAGGGGGTCAAGGTCGTCGAGTCGCTCGAGAGCCGCCAAAACCGCGAAGCGATTGATATTGAACGGGAGCAAGGCTTTGAGATGGGCGACCATCCGGAGGATCCCAACCTTGTGATCTTGAGAAAGACCATTGGAAAGACCTGAAGACGATCTGCCCATGCTGCTGCCCCGTGGCCATCACGGCGGCCGGCCAGTGTCAGCAGGCAAAATCCCGCTCCGGCACTTCGCGTCTTGAAGGCCGAAGCGCAAGGTCGGGGCGGTGCTCCGCGGCGAACACGCTTGCCACCCGTGCACGGCGGCGCCTATGTCGTTCAGCRGGCGCCCAGCGCCATCGGCCCCTGGTGATCGCGGTCGAAGGATGCATTGGGTCCGATCGTCTCATCCGCAAAGATGGTCCTGCCGCGCTCGCCCGCGAAATAGTCCCTGAGCCATGGGTCATCGTGGGCCAGCAGATCCTGCAGCGTTCCGATCGCGATGACTTTGCCCCGTGCGATTGCCGCAATCCTGTCGCAGGTCGCATGAAGGCTGCTCAGGTCGTGCGTGATCATCATCACCGTCAGGTTCAAGCTGGCCTTCAGGGCCAGCAGCAATTGATCGAAGGCATCAGCGGCGATGGGATCGAGGCCCGAAGTCGGCTCGTCGAGAAACAGGATCTCGGGGTCGAGGGCGAGAGCGCGCGCCAGAGCTGCCCGCTTGGTCATGCCGCCTGATAGCTGCGCCGGATGCTTCTTCGCTGCATCGCGTGGCAGGCCCACCATCTCGAGCTTCAGCATGGTCATCTCGTCGGCAAGACCTGGCGAGAGATGCAGGGTTTCCCGCATCGGCAGCTGGATATTGTCTGCGATCGTCAATGATGAGAACAGGGCGCCCTGCTGGAACATGACGCCGCAGCGTTGTTGCAGCATGCGACGTTCGCCCTCCGAAAGGGCATCGACATCCCTCCCGAAAATCTCGATGACCCCCTCCTTCTTGGGGAGGAGCCCAAGAATGGTGCGGGCCAGGACCGATTTGCCTGACCCGGAGGCGCCGATCACTCCGAGAATCTCGCCGCTCATGATCTCGAGATCGAGATGGTTCAGCACGATCTTGCTGTCGAAGGCGACCACGACCCCGCGGGCGCTGATGATCGCGTCCGCCTCTCGTGTCGCTGCGCCATGTCCGAGCTCGGCCATAACAGCCTCTTCCCCACGGCGAGCGCTCCGCGCTCGCCGTCATCCCGATCGCCGGTTCGGCCCGCCCGTCGGGTCGGCGGCGTCCCGGGCAACTTCCGGGCTAATGCGCGAGAAGCAGCGGCACGGGGGAGGCGGCGAGCAGGTCCTGTGTGACGCCGCCCAGAATCCACTCCCTGAAGCGCGAGTGGCCATAGGCGCCGGCAACGATGAGGTCGGCCGAAATCCTGCCCGCCTCGGCCAGTAGGCTTTCGGCTGGCGATATGTCATTGCGCAGGACGCTTGCCGTGGCACCGACGCCGTGTCGGGCGAGATGGGCGGTGACATCGGCAAGCGCCTCCGCCCCGCCCATCCGCCCGTGGGCTTCTTCGCTGACCGTGACGATATGGACCTGCGTCGCCTCGCCGAGCAAAGGCATGGCTTCGGCGATGGCGCGGGCGCTCTGCCGGCTGTCAACCCAACCGATCAGGATCGTGTGGATCGCCTGTCTCGGCATCGTTCCAGGGGGCAGCAGGTAGAGACCGCGCCCGCCATCGAACATCACGCTTTCGATCAGCGCGTTCCAGCGCGTCAGCCCGTCTTCGCGGGGGCAGGTGGCGACGAAGAGGTCGTTCCATCGCGCCTCCGTCGCGACGGCCTGTGCCAGCATCCCGGGGAAGGCGTCGATGCGCCTCAGCTCATGCGTCGGCCCGAGACGAGCCAGGCGCTCCCTGAGGCGCCGCTCGACGCTGTTGCCGTCCTCGATCATCGCCTCGGTCAATTGTCCGATCGCCGTGATCCCGAACTCACCGGCATAGAGTGCCGGGTCGGGGAGAAGGTTGGTGTAGAGGCCGGTCAGTCGCGCGTCACAGCGCGTCGCGAGCGCTTCGGCATGGGCCAGGCGCAGCTCGTCTTCCGGCATGCCGTCGAGATGAACGGCGATATCCCTGAAGACGTTGCCCGGGGCGGGCCGCAACGCTGCAGCGGGCTGGAAGGAGGCAGCGGGCTTGGAAGATAAGGCGCTGTCGCTCATCTCGACCTCCTGATGCGTCGCGTTGGCCGCGCAGCGATGATGAAGCGGCAGTTGCGGTATTCGCGCATTGATTCTGGTCAAGTCCGGCGGCGCTGCGCACGTCCGATCCGGTTTCGGCGACACAAGCGCAGGGGTGAGGCCCGGGGCTGTCCTTGACCGGGCCAAGGATGGCTGGCGCCGCCCCGGCCTCTGCGCCGGCGCCTTCTGTGGATCGGAATGTCGACGGGGTGCGTCGCCCGTCCTTGACAGAACACGAATGTGGCCGCCGACTGACCTTCTTTGGTGTCGCGGCTCATGTCCTCCCAAAGCGCCGGCATTCTGATGTATCGCCTCACGGGCGCGGAGGTCGAAGTCCTTCTCGTCCATCCCGGCGGGCCGTTCTGGCGGCACAAGGATAATGGGGCGTGGTCGATACCGAAAGGCGAGCTGGGGCAGGGCGAGAGCCCGGCCGAAACGGCGCAGCGCGAATTCGAGGAGGAACTCGGAATCCCGCCGACAGGCGCCCTCGTGCCGCTTGGGCGCATTCGGCAAAGGGCGGGGAAGGTGGTCGAGGCCTTCGCGCTGCGGGGCGACCTGACACCGGGGGATGTTCGTTGCAGCAGCCTTGTCGAGATCGAGTGGCCGCGCGGCAGTGGCCTGATCCAGCGCTTCCCCGAAATCGACCGGGCGGCCTGGTTTCCCCTTCCCGAGGCGCGGTTGCGCATCCTGGCCGCTCAGGGCGAGTTGCTCGACCGCCTCGAGGACAGGCTGGCCAACAAGAGCTAGGCCGGCTGTCCCTTTCGCACCGGCCTTGCCTGGATCGCGAGCATGCACCCACTATCTCGCCGGGGTCTCGTCCGCGGTGGCTCTGACCTTGGCCGTCGCTTCCAATCCAGCTTGAAGTCCGTTCTCGCAGGGCCAGAACGTAAAGCGCAGCCGCTTCGCGAAAGTACACGCAAGAGCAGATCAGAGCCCCAACCCAAACACCCAGCGGCGCGTCATAAGGGATGATGCGCAGCATCTGCTTCACCGGCATGGCAAGGAAGTGCAACCCGTCCGCATCAGCATCGAGCAGGTCAAGCAACCCGGCAATCGCCGGCTCTGTGACTTCGGTCACAGACGGACCGGCAGGCGCTCACGGTAAGGTCGCACACCCTCCCAATCTGGACCCGCCGCCATGGCGGGTCTCTTTTTGGGCGAATGGTCCTGGAATGCGGCTCGTCTCGTTCGCTGACGACAGCGTCGATCGCGACCCTGCGTGGCAGGTCAGCTTGACGCCGCCCGCAATCCTGCGACCGGCGCCTGACCCTCAGGCCTGAGCTCTCAAGCCGGCAGGCGCGCTTTGCCTGTCGAAGAAGACCTCGCAGGCCTCGGCAACCCGCGCGACGGACGCGTCATCCACATCGAGATGGGTCACCCAACGCAGCGTTCCGTAGCGCCCGCCGACGGCGATGCCGCGACCGCGCAGAAAGGCGACGAAAGCGCTGGTGTCGAGTCCCTTGGGGGTCATGAACACCATGTTCGTGCGTGACGGTCCCGCGCCAAGCTCGGGAAAACGCGCCAGCACGGTCGCAAGAGCTGCGGCGCGCCGATGATCGTCAGTAAGCCGCGTGACATTGTGCTCCAGGGCGTAGATCGCGGCCGCGGCGAGCACGCCGGTCTGACGCATGCCGCCGCCCAGCATTTTCCTGATCCGGCGGGACTTTTCGATGAAGTCTCTGGGGCCGACGAGGACGGAGCCGACCGGCGCGCCCAGCCCTTTGGAGAGACACAGGGACAGGGTGTCGAACTGCGCTGCGATCCAGGCCGCGTCCCGACCGCTCGCCGCCGCGGCATTCATCAGTCGGGCGCCGTCCAGATGCGTCGCAAGCCCGCGCGAGCGGGCGAGGTGCGTTGCGGCCTGCAGGTAGGCGTCGGGCAGGACCAGGCCGTTGAAGGTGTTTTCCAGCGCCAGCAGCCGCGTGACCGCGAAGTGAAAGTCGTCCGGCTTGATCGCGTTCGCAATGGCGTCCAGCGCGATCGTCCCATCAGCCTCGTTGGGCAAGGGCTGCGGCTGGATCGAGCCGAGGACTGCGGCGCCGCCGCCCTCGAGCCGATAGGTGTGAGCCATCTGGCCAACGAGATATTCATCGCCGCGGCCGCAATGGGCCATCAGCCCGGCGAGGTTCGCTTGCGTGCCGGTGGGGAAGAAAAGGGCGGCTTCCTTTCCCAATCGCTCGGCGACCATCGCTTCCAGGCGACTGGTGGTCGGGCAGTCGTCATAGACGGCGTCGCCAACCTCGGCCGTAGCCATGGCAGCCCGCATCCGCTCATCGGGGCGTGTGACCGTATCCGAACGGAAGTCATCCACTAGCATCGATCAGATCCTGGTTGAGCGTGAACGTGCCCCGCGAGGGCGCACCGGCTACTGCATGGAAAATGACGCAAGCCCTTCGTTGGAGCCAGCCCTGCCTTGGACCTCCGGCACCTCACGATAAGCACTTGACGCGGCATCAGGCTCGGCCCTTCGGCCGGTTCACTCCAGGCCGCCGAGGCTGGTCTGCTTGAAGCGCGATCATGGCTTCGCCCGTCTGCCGCATGGCTTCGATGCAAATCTCCAGGCCGAGATGATGTTCGAGGGCAATCTCCACGGCATCCCCGATCTGCGCGGGCGATCCGCCCAGCACCGGTGGCTACCGGCCGCGACCGCAAAAAAGACGGGCGGCTCGCTCGGAGCTGCCCGCCACTTGCTTCGCGTTTCCTTGGATCATCGGACCGGATATCGTATCGGGTCCGATGATCTAACCCTTTGTCTTTGCGTCGGCTTTGCCCCGAAAACCGCAATCCACTTTCGGGCCGATGCTTTAGTTCCCGGGCTTGTTCTTGATCGCCTGATCGATTTGCCGTTTTACGGCTTCCAGATTGAACGAGGCCGGGTCCTGCATCGGTGGGTAGTCAATCGCAGTACGAGCCAGTTTGGCGACTTCGTCCTGAACGGAGACGAACCGCCAGAACTCCCGGGCGTAGAAGTCGTTCATATAGCCGCCACCCAGGTCATTGAGGCTCTGCCCGCCGATCGACGGGGTTCGTTCGAACGGGTCCTGGCGGATATTGACCATGGTCGGCATGTCGGTGGTGACCTTCGCGCCGGGCCAACCCTGCGGCTGCTGGAAGAACTGGTACTTGAAGTTGTCGATCCGAACGGCGCCGAGTTGCGGACCGCCGAAATAGAAGAACTCATGCCGTGCGGACGGACCGTTGCCTTGGAGCAGATCGATCTGGTTGTAGCCGTCGAGATGGTTCTTGTAGGTCCTCTCGCCCAACGCCACGCCCTTCAGGAGCTGGCCGGTGATGTCGCTATTGCCGGCCGCAGCCAGGAGCGTCGGGAACCAGTCCAGCGCCGAAAAGATCCCGTTTTCGACCGTGCCAGACTTGACCTTGCCCGGCCAGCGAATGATCGCGGGCGCCCGGAAGCCGCCTTCCATGACCGTTCCCTTGGTCCCCTTGAACGGGGTCATCCCGCCATCGGGCCAAGTGAAGACTTCGGCACCGTTGTCGGTGGTGAAGATGACGATCGTGTTATCCGCCTGGCCTGAATCCTCCACGCATTTCAAAAGGGCGCCGACGCCGTCATCGAGCTGCGCCATGCCCGCCTCTTCAAGGCCGTAATTGGTATTGCTGTTCATCAGCGACTGATATTTCGGCGACAGGAAGGTCCAGACATGCATGCGCGTCGTGTTGTGCCAGACAAAGTACGGCTTCTTGTCAGCCTTGGCCTTGTCCATGAAGTCACATGACGACTTGACCAGTATTTCGTCGAAGGTCGTCATGTCGTATTTAGCCTTCGGCGTGATGTCGTGCATGTTTGGCACGTTGGCCATGTTGGGGTAGGGCGCCAGAGGTCCCTCGTCCACGATCCTCTGCTTGCCGACCTTGCCCCAGCGCGGCATCTCGGTCGCGTCGTCCACGGTTGTGGCAAAGGTATGCACCAAGTTGCGGGGGCCGACCTTGTCGCGATAGGACTGCTCGTCCGGGAACGAATACCAGAACGGATCGGACATCGCGTCGAGGTGGTAGAGGTAGCCGAAGAACTCGTCGAAGCCGTGCAATGTCGGCAGGAACTTGTTCAGGTCGCCCAGATGGTTCTTTCCGAACTGGCCGGTGGCATATCCCTGAGTTTTCAGAGCGCTGGCGATCGTCGCTGCCTGGGCCGGCATGCCGACATCCGCACCCGCTTGTCCAACGGTGGTCAAACCCGTGCGCAAGGGGATTTCGCCGGTGATGAAACTTGCCCTGCCGGCGGTACAACTGGCTTCGGCATAGTAATCCGTGAACATCATTCCCTGCGCCGCCAGCCTGTCGAGGTTGGGCGTCTTCCCGGACATGATACCCCGGTGGTAGGCCCCGACATTGAACCAGCCTACGTCGTCGCCCATGATCACGAGTATGTTAGGCCGCTGTTGCTGCTGGGGCTGAGGTTGCTGCGCTATCGCAGGGAGACTCGCCCCGGTCAGCATGGCGATACTCGCAGAGAGACCAAGCCATTCGCGTCGACCAATCTTCATGTCCGACCCTCCAGGATGATGCTTGTGGCCGCACCTCGTGCCCATGGGCCTCCGCGGGCACCTTAAGAATTTATTCAAAATGGCGGCCGCGCCGATTTACCGGGATAGCAGGGCTGCGTGCTACTGTACCTTGGGGCAGTAGCGCACGGATCCATTGGCGCTTCGATGCCCCAGGAAGGGACATTCTGAGGGTCGGGCCTAGCCAAACTTCGTCCGTCACCGGCCTCGCCGCAAACGTCTCTGTTGGGTCGGGAGCAGCAGTCACCCCCACGATCAGGAATGTCAGCTTTCGGGTAGAGCTCCAATGCGCGCCCAACAGGTACAGGCGCGAGTATCACTCAGCGGCCCTCACGCGCGGAAACCGGATCCATGCAGCGCCGCGGCGTTTCCACCTGTCGGGCGCGGAGAGTTTCTGATGTCCGCTCGACGGAAACCGTAAGGGCGCCGATCGGCGGTTTGCGCTGCCGGATCAGTGTCCGGAGAAAACCAGTGTCYGAATCGGTAGCAGCAGCGCCTGGATCCTCAGGATCATGGCATGAACGAGCCCGACCGCGTCGACCGCATGCAGAGCGACCCTTTTGACTGAGCCGGTGTCCTTCGCCTCGATGCGATCATGGTTGCTCGAATAGGCATTGACGATACAGCTGCTGCCCGGCGTCACGCCGTCGAGCCCATCGGGATAGAGCGGCTCGAGAAATGTCAGGATCGTGCCGGGCTTGGCAATTTGCTGAACATCGATCAGCTGCTCGCCGCCGCGAAACTGCCCAGCTGCGATAAAATCCTGCAGCCCGGTCACCACCATCGGAATGATGACCCAGGGCTTTGAGACGCAGGTGGCCTCGGCAACCATGCCGACCTTCATGATCTGCGCCTCGATCTGGGAGAAGCCGGCCTGCAGGGAGGAGCGCCCGGCCTCCTCGGGGATCAGGACGCCGCCCGCGCGCATGTTCGGGTTGACGAGATCGCCGGCACGAAGCGCAAATTGTTCGACACGGCCGGTGAAGCCGGCCCGGATCACCGTCTTGTCGATATCGATCTGGGCCAAAGCCAGGTCCGCCTGGGCACTATCCCTCTCTGCCGGAAGCTGCGTCGAGATCCGGATCTGCGCGGTATCGCGCGCCGCGGCTGCCGAGTTCACAGCGGCTTCTCGCCCGGCGACGCGGACCTCCAGCCTCTCGATCTCACGCTGCGCGACGACATTCGCGTTCCGTCGCATCAATTCCTGCTTGGTCCGCAGTTCGTCCTGTGCCTGCTGGAGGTCGCTCCTCGCCTCCTGGATCTTGGATTCACTCGAGGCGAGGTCGGACCGGGCGACAACAAGCGCTGCCTCGGTCTCGGCAATCCTGCGGCGGGCGGTCTCGGCTGCCGCTTCCTGCGCGCTGCTGTCGAGACGGAAGATCGGCGCGCCCTTTTCGACCCTGCCACTGAGCCCGACAAAGACCTCGGCGACCTTTCCCCTGTTCTCCGGCATGATCGGCACGGCCCTGAAGAACAGGGTCGCGTTCGTGGTCGAGGGATGATTGTAGAAGACCACCGTGATCAACCCGACGGTCAGCATCGCGCAAGCCGTGATGCCCCAGCGCAGTTCGAACCAGACCGAGAAGAGCGTGATCTCCTTGCCGATCCGACGGCCCTGACCGTAGCGGCGAAACAGGTAGTCGGGCAGGATCGTCAGAAGCGAGCAGAACAAGAGCTCAAGCATGGGAGGGCTCCTTCTGCTCGGCGTCGCGCTTCGACGCGCGATCGGCGTGCGTCTACGAGGGATTCAACCGACGAAGTGGCTCAACCGGTGGGCCATCGCCGCGGTGATGGTGACTGCTGGCACTTCATTTCCACGAACGCTGGACGACGTCGCAAGAGGCTAGTGCTTCTCGACAGCGTCAGCAATCACTCACTCCAGACGTTTCGCGCTTGCAAGCAGCCGGCCAGCACTGCCGCGTCGATCTCCGAGCGGCGCCCGTCCTCGTCGGAACGGATCTTCTCTCCGGCGCGAACGAGCGTGCGCCAGTTCTTGGTAATCAGGTCGGCTGGGGAGGGCGCTAGCGGGCAGCCAGTGCCGGCGGTTTCTGCGCTCGAACCGGACAGGGTCTTGGCCAGGACCTCAAGGGGGCAGTGTCTGGAGCCGATCGGCCGGCGTCTCCGGCCACGGAGGCCAACGGGGACTTTCGGCCCCTTAGCGGACGTCAAACGACCTTCGCCAACCAGCCGCGCAGCAGTGCGAGATCATCACCGGTCAGGGCGTGGCTGGAATTCAGGCTCTGGTGATCGACAATCGCCCCTGCGCGACGCAGTTGCGCCGCCATCTCGATACCGTCTTCCGCCCGCCTGCGAGCATCATGGGTCGCATCGACGACGAGCACCGGCGTGGCCGGCAATCGTGTTTCCCCTGGCGTCGCGAACGGCGAAAGCGGGCGCAGCAGCGCGGCTCCCCTGACCAGATCGGGAAAGAGCATCACCAGGGCGGCAGTCATGATCGCGCCGTTAGAGAACCCGACCAGGATCGGTTTGCTCCGGCCAGGATGCCTTGCGACGATCTCTGCCATGAAGGCTCCGAGAGCCGGCGCTTCGGCCCGGATGCTGTCTTCGTCGATGCTTCGATCGGGCAGGCGCCTGAAGAATGCATGGCCGCCCTCCCATGCGACCGCCCCGCGCAGCGAGAATGCAGCCGCGCTCGGAGCTGCAGCTGCCGCGACGGGAAGCATGTCCGTTTCGTTGCCCCCGGAGCCGTGGAGCAGGATCAGTGGCGGCGCCGATGGATCGCTGGGCTCAACGAAACTGAATTGCATGGGGTCAGCGGGCTTCGACCTGTGGAGTGGATCGGCAGAGATCCCACAGGCATGACGATGGCGTGTCAGCCTGGCAGCCATCTCCGACATTGCGGCAGATGCTGACACTGCCGCGGGGCGACCCGGATGGCGTTCACGGGGCGGCGTGGCCCGCCTCTATCCGCTGACTCGCGTCGCCTGGGAAAGCCGACGCATCTCGGCGTTCTCGTGCAGGTGCCGGCCGGGCGCGGCATTGCCGATGAGCGTGACGATCGCGTCCGCCACCGTTTCCGCAGGGATGGCCCCGTAGCGGGACAGCGGGCCGAGCATGATCGGGGTGAGCGCCGCGAAGATGCGCTGGCCGATCGCCTCCCAGACGCGCCGCTCCGCGCGCCCGCCGAGAAGGAAACCGGGCCGGATCAGGTCGACCCGCGCAAAGCCGAGATCGGTGACCGCCCGCTCGATGGCGCCCTTGGTCTGCAGGTAGAAGCCGGGGCCGCCGGCGCCCACGGCGGTCACCAGGATGAACTGCCGGGCCCCAAGCGCTCGCGCAGCCCGGGCGACGGCGAGCACATAATCATGGTCGACGCGGAACATGGCCGGCTGCGACCCCGCCGTGCGGATGGTCGTGCCGAGACAGGATATCGCGACGTCGATGCCGTCGGGCGCAAGTGGCTTCAGGAACGCCTCGGGCGTTTCGTAGAGCTGCTCGAAATCGACCTCATGCCCGGACGCGGACGCTCCACGGCGCACGAGGCTGACGAGATCGATGTCGGGACGTGCGGCGAGYCGGGCCCGGACAAGGCTGCCGACCAGTCCGGTGCTGCCGGCGAGGAGGACGTGCTGGGTCATGGCGGGGAAGGCCTGGTCACGGAAGACTTGGGCAGGCAAGGCTTGGGCAGGGAAGACATGGGCAGGGGCTCCTAGCTCACGGCGACCATGGCCATTATTCCGAGCGCCGGTCAAAGAGGGGGGCGGCGGGCGGGGTTTCGAGCCTGGGGGGCGTTCGACCCTGGCAGAGGCGGACCACGCTACGCCACCTCGGTCGCTCCTGTCTGCCGAGATCGGCGACACCGGCATCATCGCCACCATCAATCCCTCGGCCGGCCGGATGCGCGATTCTCGGGGCCCCGTTTTCGGGAGGCCAGCAATAGCTGTGGGGCAGGATGAGTTGAGCGATGCGGCCGACAAACACGCGCCATTATCGACTGGCCCTGTACGATTTCGCCGTCCACGGGTGTCAGTGCGCGGCGAGGCCTGTCTTCACGGTTGAGGTTTGCTCATGTCCAGGATCCGTCACGCCCAATTGAACCCGAACGCACCGGGCGCCAGGTTGCGCCTGCGCCCGTGGCGGATGGAGGACCGTGAACTCGGGCTGGCGCTGTTCGAGAGCAATGTGCCCCGCTACTTCGCAGCGGCCGAGAGGCCCGATTTCCTCACCTTTCTCGACGACATGCCGGGGCCCTATTTCATGCTGGAGTCGATGGACGGCGAGGCGCTGGGCTGCGGCGGCTATGCCGGCGGGGGCGAAGACCCCTCGGTCGCCTTCCTATGCTGGGGCATGGTGCGGGGCGACCTGCACGGTCGACGGCTGGGCGAGCGCCTGCTGAGCGAACGCTTGGCGCAGATCGCCGCGGAACCGGTGTTCGAGACGGTGATCATCGAGACCACCCAGTATAGTTGCGGGTTCTTCGCGCATTATAGCTTCGTCGAAACCACCCGCGTACCGGACGGCTTTGCGCCGGGCATGGACCGCGTGGACATGACGCTGCAACTGGACACATACCGACACGCCATGAGCACGGTTGAGATCGCTGCGCCATCAACGTGAACAAGGCTCTTATGGTTTGACCGCATCGTCTTCGTGAGCCTCAGTGCCGAACAAATCGGGCGGCCACGTGTTCCCCACGCGTTCCCGAGGAGGCGGCAGATCAGGCCGCCTCGAGCTCAATGGCACTGTGTGAGGCCACTGGCTCGCATCAGGAGGCGGAACGCCGGGCATTCCTCACCGGATTTCTGGGCATGAGTCTTGGCCTGGCCCTCGCTTTGCGGCCCCAGGGCGCGCAGGCCGCCCCACGGCTCCAGGCGCCCGAGGCGCCAAACGCAGATCTGTCTGATCTGACGCTTCCGGACGGAACGCCATTGGATTGGGCCCAACAGCGTGGTTCGGATTGGGATCGCCGGCATCACCGCCCGCCGCAGCATCGCAGACATCACCGCCGCCATCGGCGCCAGCTCTGCCGTGTGCATCGCGACAGCTTTGGCAGGCGCATCCGCCGCTGCCATTGGGTCTGATAGGGGCCGGCTTTCAGCGCGTGAAAAAACGCTTTCCGCTCGTGCGAGGCTGGCCCTTGCCCGACCCTGACCGCGACCTGTCGCGGGCGCCGCGGCGTATCAATGGCGACAGGGCAGGGTGGTGCCGTGAGACATGCTCCGGCTCATCCTTTCACTCGCGAGCCGGTGCCTTCGCACCGGTGTGGATGGTCTGGCTCTGCGAAACGTGGTTGGGGGCGATGAAGCCATTGCGATAGAGCAGCGCCCCGGCCTCACCGCCTGTCAGGAAGGCAGCAAGCCCATACCCGCGCTGCCCGGTCCCGCGCGCGACGGCCAGACCATAGGACGCCGTCACCGCGCAGCCCTGGGGCAGATCGACGGGCGCGCAGGGGCCGGAGGGATCAAGCCCCCATGTGCCGGATTGGTAGCCGAGGACGATATCGGCCTGTCCCGTCTCGATCAGCCATGCGGCCGGCGCGCGCCCCGCCGGAACCTCTGACGCAAAGCCGCCGCCGAGCAGCCGGCGAGCCTTGGCGGCAAGCAGCGCGCCGGCGCCCGGCCGCAGCCGGTCGATCCGCGCGAAGACCATCTCGGCATAATCGCCCGATGGGTCGGCGCCCGGCGTCGAGGTCGCGAGCATGAGCGCCGGATTGAGCATGGCGTCGATCAGCCCGGCGGATTGGATGCCGAAATTACGGCGGACGACCGCACAGAACGGATTGCGGGCAAAGCAGATCGGCTCGTCGAACAGGCCAGCTTCGAACAATCGGCGGGGATGGTCCAGATTGGCGGACGCGAAGACATCGGGCGCCGCGCCGGCTTCGATGCGCTGGCGCAGCAGTCCGGCCGGGCCGAAGAGCGCCTCCACACGGATCGCGTGGGCCTGCTCGAACAGCGGCAGAATCTCCCCGAAAGCGCGGCGCAGGCTGCCCGCGGCATAGAGCCTGACGGGATCGGCGGCGGCGACCTCACTTGGCATGGCGGTCTCCCGGAACCGGCTTGCCGCCGTGCAAGACTTGGTCGCGCAAGACCTGGTCGCACAAGACCCGGCTGCGCAAGACCTGACTGCGGAAAACCGGGGCGAAGGCAGTCAGTTCCCGGCCCTCGGCTGTAAAGCGCAGAAGGCGCACCGGCACCTTGTAGAGTTCCGCGAGATGGGCCTCCGTCATCGTCTCGGCCGTGGGGCCGATCAGATGCCGTTCGTCGTCGCCCATCAGCAGCACCCGGTCGGCGATGGCGAGGGCGTGGTCGGGATGATGCGTCGTGAACAGCACTGCGAGCTGCCGGTCGTCGCAGATGGTGCGGATCAGCGCCATGACCTCGTCCTGATGGTGCAGGTCGAGCGCGGCGGCGGGCTCGTCGAGCAGCAGGATCGGTGTTTCGCCGGCGAGCGCCTGGGCGATCAGGACGAGCTGCCGCTCACCGCCGGAGAGCGACGTGAAGGCGCGTTCCGCCAGCGCCGCGATGCCGAGTTCGGCGAGGCAGGCGGCCGCGATCTCGCGGTCGCGTCGGCCGGGTGCCCGCAGCAGCGGGGCATGCCGCGTTCGCCCCATCAGCACGATCTCGAACGCGCTGTAGGAAAAGGCCGGCATGAAGGCCTGCGGCACGAAGCCGACGGCGTCCCCGACCGCGATGCGGCCGGCATTGGGCGCGATCAGCCCGGCGATGGCGCGCAGYAGCGTGGATTTTCCGCGCCCGTTGGGGCCGAGCACCGCGACGATCTCGCCCGCAGAAACCGTCAGGTCGAGCGCGCGGAACTGCCAGCGCCGGCCGTCATAGGAATGGCCGGCCTGCTCGGCCCGGATGCGGGGTTCAGCCATGGCCGCGCTCCGAGCCGGTGGCGCGCAGGAAGACGAGGGCGAAGACAGGCGCGCCGATCAGCGCCGTCAGGATGCCGAGCGGGATCTCGCTCTGGCTCAAGCTGCGCGCGACATCGTCGACCAGCACCATGAGCAGACCGCCGGCAAGCATCGCCGCCGGCATGAGGGCGCGATGGTCGGGGCCGACCAGCATCCGCGCCAGATGCGGGATGACGAGGCCGATCCAGCCGATCACGCCGCTGACCGCGACCTGGGCCGAGACGATCAGCCCGATCAGCGTCAGCACGAGCCAGCGCGTCGGCTCGGTCCGGACGCCGAGCGCCCGTGCCTCCTCCTCGCCCAGCGACAGGATGTTGATGCGCCAGCGCAGCAGCAGGAGCAGGACGGCGCCCGGCGCAAGCAGCCCCAGCATCAGCGCGAGCTTGTCGTAATCGGCGGTGGCGAAGGAGCCGAGCAGCCAGAACACGATGCGCGGCAGCTTCTCCTCGGCGTCGGCGAGATATTGCACCAGGCTCACCAGGGCGCCGAAGAAGCCGCTGACGACGACGCCCGCCAGCACCAGGACCAGCATGTTGCGCCGCGCCACCAGCGCGTTCAGCGCGTAGACCATCAGCAGGGCCAGCATGCCGAAGAGAAAGGCGAGCAGCAGCAGGAGCCCGCGCGGCCCGCTCAGCAGGATCGCGAGCGTGCCGCCGAAGGCCGCCCCGGTCGAGACGCCGATGATATGCGGGCCGACCAGCGGGTTGCGGAACACCCCTTGCAGCGCCGCCCCGCACAGGGCCAGCCCCGCCCCGGCCGCAAGCGCGGTCAGGACGCGCGGCAGCCTGACCGTCAGCACGACATGGCGCTCGATCGCATCCGTGCCGTCGAATGCGAGCAGGATCTGCCCGACACGGGCCGGTGAAATGCCGTAGCGGCCGATGCCGAGCGAGACCAGCAGGACGAGCACGAGCGCGCCTGCAAGAAGCGCCAGAACAAGGCCGGGGGCGGCGCGACGTCTTGTGCGCGCCACGCGGCGGTCGGCCCCCGCCGTCAATGGAAAGAATCGTAGCCGGTGCGGTAGAAGCGCCTGTAATAGGCGTCCGCCTCGGCCTGCATGTCGATATCGGCGAAGCGGTCGGGATAGAGCTTCTTGGCCATCCAGAGCTCGCCCAGCGCCATCGCCTCGGGCATGGGATAGCCCCAGGCCTTGGCATATTCCGGCATCAGGTAGATGCGGCCCGCCTTGACCGCCTCGATCGGCTGCCAGGCCGGGGCGCGCCGGATCTCCTCGACCACCTCAGGATAGCGCTCCTGCACGAAGATGACGGCGGGATTCCATTTCAGGACATCCTCCATCGTCACCTGCTTGAAGCCCTGCAAGGCGGCGGCGACATTGGCCGCGCCGGCACGGTTCATCATGATGCCGGTATATTTGCCCGAGCCATAGGTGTTGAGGTCGGGATTGGCCATATAGGCGCTGACGCGCTGCCCCGGCGCGACCGAAGCGAGCCGCTGTGCGACCAGCTTGCGCTTGGCCTGGGCATAGGCGACCAGCGCCTCGGCCTCGTCCTTGCGGTCGAGCACGGTACCGACCAGCCTGACGCCCTCGGCGAAACCGCTCTCATAGGCCGCCTGCTCATCGGCGACGACGGGGCTGACCTTGGTCGCCTCGCCCGGCGGTGCGCTCAGCAGCGAGATCGCGATGACGGGAATGCCGGCCTTCTCGATCTGGCCGATCATCTCCGCCGGCGCGTAGTTGGTGACGAAGACCGCGTCGGGCTTCAGCTGCAGCAGGGCCTCGATATTGAGCTTGGTCAGGCCGCCCGGCATCGGCAATTTTGCGAGCTCGGGAGCAAGGCGGACATAGTTCGCGCCGAGCTGCTGCTTCCACTGGTCGAGGATGCCGGCGAGCTTGCCGGTCGCGTTCATCTGGACGACGAGATTGAGCGTCTGGTGCTGGAGCACGACGGCCCGCGAGACAGTGTCGGGCAGCGTCACCGTCCGCCCTAGCTGGTCCGTGACGATCCGCTCGGCATGGCCGGACGTCGCCATCAGCGGCGCAAGCAACAAGGCGAGGAGAAGAGCCGGGACGCGCGATCTCATGACTATCCTCCCGCAAGCCGATGAAGCGTCGGACGTGCAATGCCGGGATGCCGGATCGGCATCGAGGCGCTGTATTCAACCGGGAATAGCGTGCGATGCCTTGGGCGGCAAGCTGGCTGGAGGCTTGGTTCTTCAGCTTCCGCCTCCTCGCTCCACAGCGGCTTCGCCCTCCTGAGTCGGCTTAACGTCGCCCTAACGATCTAAGTCCATGTTTCTCCAAAGCCTTGCCTGAGAGACATCCATGCCGACCCGCCGTTGCTTTACCATGTCTGCCTTGACCTTTGCCGCTGYCGGGCTCGCGGGATGCGGCACGAGAAGCAGCGTCGGCCTGCCGGCTGTTTCCCCAGCCAGAGCGAGCCCGACGCGTACATTGGCGCGGCCGATCTACGCCGAAGTCTATACGGATTATCCAGGTGAGCGGTTTGCGGTCCGGACGGTGGATTATCGAAAGGTTGATCCGGCCTATCTGCGCCAGACCGTCGAGCTTACGCGAGAGGAGGCCCCGGGCTCGATCATCGCCGATCCGGCCTCTTACCATCTCTATTTCGTCGAAACGCCCCGCGTTGCGACCCGCTACGGCGTCGGTGTTGGACGTGAGGGCTTCGCCTGGTCCGGCTTGGCGCGGGTCAACATGAAGCGGGACTGGCCCGATTGGGTTCCGCCCCGCGAAATGATTGAGCGTGAGCCAGCCATCAAGGCCCAGCTCGAGAAGACGCCGAGGGGCCTTGGCGTGCGCGGTGGCCCCAATAGTCCGCTGGGCGCGCGTACCCTGTATCTTTTCGGGGAAGGTCGGGATCTTGGCTACCGAATTCACGGCACTCTGGAGCCCTACAGTGTTGGCACCAACGTCTCGTCGGGCTGCATCCGGATGATCAATCAGGATATCGTGCATCTCTACGCACGCGTCGCCCCCGGAACGCCTGTTACCGTACTGGCTGCGTGACACTCGGCTGGGCGGCGCGGCGCTGTTCACGCCGCGACCCGTGCTCGGCTCCGACGGTCGGCCGCATCCGGGTTAGTTCCCAGGGGCCTTTCCCGCCTGCGTGTTGCTTTCGATCTGCGAGACGTGGTTGAGGGCGATGACCCATCCATTGTCGCGCTTGCGCATCAGGCGGGTGTTGACGCCGGTCTGGTTACCCGCCGCGCGCACCAGCTTGTAGTCGCTGATCAACTGGGCGGCATCGGGCCCCAGCATCTCGATGCGGATGTTCGAAAAGGCGAGCTCGCCCTGCGAACCCGGCCCGCCGCCATAATCGGCGATGTAATGGTCGAGCGTTCCCTGCCAGTCCTTCTGGATGCGGCCGCGCGAGACGAAGATCACATCGGGATTGGCGAAGCCAGCCATATAGCCCGCGAAATCGCCGCGGTTCCAGGCCGCCTGCATCGTGGCGATCACCGCACAGATCGCCTCTTTCTCAATGCTATCAGTCATTTGGAACGTACCTTTCAGAGCGCGTCAGAGCGCATTCTTGGCGACGGCCTCGTCTTCCTGACGCTGCCGTTTGATCAGGACTTCCTGGGCCGCCGAGACGAGATGGCGGCGCAGCGCGTTTTCCGCAGTCTTGGCGTCCTGATCCAGGATCGCGTCGACGATCTGCTGATGCTCGCGGCAGGAGCGCTTGATGCGTCCCTTGTCCTTGAGCTGGAATTTGCGGAAGGGCGCGAGCTTCAGCCGTAGCGTCTGGGCAACCGCGATCAGGTCGCTGTTATGGCTGCCCTGGAAGAGCAGGCTGTGAAACTGCGTGTTGAGCTCGGTGTAGCCATCGAGGTCGCCATCGTCGGCCAGCGCATTCATCTGGCGGTGCAGGCTTTCGAGTTCGGCCCGCTCCCGCATCGTCATCCGGTGTGAGGAGAGCCGGCCGCAGGTCGCCTCGAGCTCGGCCATCGCCTCGAACATCTCGTCGATGCGCTCCGTGGAAATCTGCGTCACGACCACGCCCTTATAGGGCTCGCGCTCGGCCAGCCCGCGGCCGCACAGGATATGCAGTGCTTCCCGGACGGGCGTGCGGGAGACGCCGAACTGCAGGGCGATGGAGGCTTCAT
>NZ_JBFTRC010000081.1:0-23394 GCF_056399325.1 Allobosea sp. 01N443 | reverse complement strand
CGGCTGAAGACCCTTAGGGGGCTCACACCCTACGAGTTCATCTGCAAATGCTGGACTTCAGAGCCAGAACGATTCAGGCTCGATCCAATCCATCAAATGCCGGGACTGAACATCTAGATCATCGGACCGGATATCATATCCAGTCCGACGGTCTAACCACCTGTGTTTGCATCGGCTTTCCCGAAAACCGCACTCCACTTTTCGGAGCGATGCCAAGCAAGGTCAGGACGTGGCCACGCCGCGTTCGAGCTGCGGGAGGAGATCCCAGATCCGCCGGTTCAGAGCATAGAGTTCCTGCGTCGCCGCCGCGATCTCGTCGAGCCGAGCCTGGTCGACGGGGCGGCGGGTGCCGAAACGCAGCCTGCCCCGGGCCTCCTCCAGTTTCATGCTCTGTGTGTGTGTGATCGCCCCGCTCGCGTCGACGACGAAGGTGGCGTGGTTGAGATCGTTGCGCAGMCGCGTTGCCGCAGAAAAGGCCTCGACAACCGCGTCAAGCTCGGCGCGCAGCCCCTTGTCCGTGATCCGGACCTTGGCGAGGCGCTGCGCCAGGTCGAGGCGCGCCCGCGTCGTGTTGAGCGTGGAAAAGACGATCGCTGCAGCCGCCTCGTCGGTGTCCAGCAGCAGCATCAGCACATAGATGAACATGCTCTCATTGTTGGACCAGGCGAAATTGAGATCGCCTATCAACGACAGAAAGGCTACCCTTTGCTCGGCCGAGCGTTGCGCGGCCAGCTCCAGCGCGATGAAATCAGGACGGGGCGGCAGCGTAGATGGCCCGTTCCGGTTGTGCCTAAGCATGTCGTCCACCGTTCCTGAAGGCTCCGATACGGCAGAGCCAGCATGTTCGATCTTCTGAGAGCCCGACCAGCGCGCAAGGCTGCCTTCTCCGTCCTCGAGCCGTTCGTTCTGAAGACTTCCGCGAATGGCGCCGGCCTGCAAGCGGGCGACTGGCTCCAGCCGCAGATTCTCGGTTTCCTTGCGACCCTGGTCACGCTGATCGTCGAACGCAAATGCGGCGAGCTGCGAACGCACGCGCTCGCCTCGGCCCAGTCATCGGTGCTGAATGCTCTCACCGGGATCGGCCCGGAACTTGTGGGCGAGGAAATCTGTCTTCTGAGCAGCCGCCGAGACCCGGCCTTCACCGCAGGGTCGATGGGAGCGCTCGCCTTTCTGGAAGCCTTGGACGCCACCCGGCCATCGGCGGGCGAACTGGTAGGAATGGAGCCGCTCGGCACAGCTTCCAGCGAAGCCGGAAGCAGAACGCTGGACGAGCTCTGGCACGACCATGTCGAACGTCATATGCGCAGAGGTCAGTTCTTGGCCTGAGAGACCGGCATGCCGAAACCGCTGAAGCTCGCAGCTCGGACCCGCGGCTGCGCCGGCTCGTCGTCAAGCAAGCCGAGTTCAAGTTGAACTTCCGTCAACGCCTCGCCGGCCTCTTCCAGCCGCTCCGGCCGGGTTGCAAGGAGCCGCCGCAACGCCTGAATGAACAAGGTGTCCGTTTCCGCGGTTGCGATGCCTTCCAGCGCTGCCATGAAGCGTTCAAAACGCGCGACGCAACTCGCGCTGCCTGGGCCGCCATCGACCTGGCAGTCCAGGAACTCGCAGCGCATGACCATGTCGCCATGCTGCCATGGTGCGTAGCAGGCCACCTCCAGCGGAGAAACCGCGAGGCCGCCGGCAATCTTCTGCTTCAGATGCCAGGCCGTTCGGACGGAAACTCCCAGCGTTTGCGCCAGCCTTTGCGACCCCATCTTCTGCCGGGTCGCCGTCAGCAGGTAGAGGGCCTGGAGCCAGACATGCAGAGGCACATGGCTGTTGTGAAAGATCGTGCCGTTCCTGATCGTGAACGGCTTCCGGCAGGAATAGCATTTCCACGCGCCAATCGGGGTGCTCAGGCCGTTGAGCCGCCCCAGCCGGGCAGCCTCGCCGCAATGCGGGCAAACCGGTCCGGAAGGCCAGACCATTCGTTCGAGCGACAAATGGACGACGCGCTCGTTCTGCAAGCGGATGGCGTTCGGCATGGCGCAACCTCCAACCCGAAAACATGGTCCCAGATGGGTAATTGAAAGTCAATAAAGTCTGAAAATGGGTAATAATTCGATACATTGACGCCGCAAGGGCATAGTTGGATGTTTGCTGATCGGGAATAATGCACACAACCCCCAAATTGTCACATTATTTCTGAGACATTTATCAATTTAGGCAACAAAAAGAAATTGTTCGCCAATAATGAATATTACATTCAATAATTTTAAATAATATTCAGAATTTATACCTATCTGCTAGTATATGACTCATAAAATTATATGTCTCAGATTTCATTTCGCACACTCTGGCCCAATATCGAACCAGACTAATAGTTCAGAAAAATTATTACTTATATCAACTAATTAATATCGGGAGACGCAAACAATGACTTAGTCAATTAAGGGGTTTCTGCTGTCGCCAGTACGAAATCTTGAAGAACGTTCCTTGCGTAGATAGGCGGGACATTCATTCGACATAAATTATCAATATTCCGCACTAATGGCATCCAACGCAAGTGGATCGGCGCAGCGCAGAAGGGACGCGGCGATCAACGAGCGGAAGGGTGCCTTTCCTTTTTTGACGGGAAAGCACCATGCCGAACAACAACGATTATCACCCGCAGGATCCAAGCCAGGATCAGGCGCAGGCTGAGATTCAAGCCCAATTGCAGGGACAAGGTCAGGGGCAAGGACAAGGCCAGGGGCAGGGACAAGGCCAGGCGCAGTACTCCGCGCAGGCCGTCGACACCTCCGTCTGGAATGACAACGGCAACCTGAATCTCAACGGCAACGGCAATCTGAACGCCAATGGCAACCTGAACGGCAACCTCAACTACAACGAGAACATCAACCACGTTCAGACCGCCGTCGACACCACTGTCAATGTAAAGGTCGACCTCGACCTCAGTGGCGCCCTCGTGCCACCCGTCGATAACCGGGTGATGGATATCGACTCGATTCACGACATCCACGACTCGATCGTGATGCCGTCCGTCGTCACCCAGACGACGGATGACGGCAACAACTTCAATATCGCGCAGGTCAACAACCTCACCGACAATGACAGCCTGTCCAATCCGTCGGTGAACTTCAACTCTGGTGGGCTCGACCCGTCCTGCTATGGTCCAGGCCATATCCCGGAAGCGGTTGGCGATTTCTCCATGACCGCCACGGCCACGGGTGGCTCAGCATCGTCGAGCTTCGGCGACATCCATGGCGGAAGTGACGGCTACTCGGGCATCGGCGCGGCTGCTGCCAACGTGGCCCTGACCCAGGAGGCCTTCACACAGCACATCGCCATGGGCGCAAATGTCCAGTTCAACTCCGTCGATCACCTGACCGTCGCAGGTCACGACATCGGCACACTTTGAGCGTCCCAACGCTCGGAAGGCAAGCTATGCTCGGACGCGCGGGGTCGCCTCCCCGCGCGCTCCCTGCTCGGGGCYGGTGAGCCCCTGAGCCCACGCAATGCCTGGTGCCCTCGCGACCGGCCTTGCCAGGCAATAGTGCAGAGTGTGCCATGAACATTGGCGGCTTTACCGAAACGATATGGCATTTTGCCGGCTATCTTCGCGTCTTCATTGATGAAATGCGGGCGCGCGAAACCTATGACGGCGAAGCGTCCCGGGTCGTGTCGGACGAGGGGGGCGATCGCTTCTACGATCGCGTTGCGCCCATCACACCGGATGAAACGGCTTCGCAACCCGTGTTCTTTCGGGCGCCGAACGTCTCCGACGACAGTCCCGCCCTCCACAGCCTGACGCCCACACCCTTCACTCCGCCGGCCAGAATCCTCCCATCGAGTCATCCGCCTCCACATCGCCTCGATGCGCCCGACAGCGTCGATAACGACTATGGCTATATGGTCACCAGCCACAAGATCGTCACTGTGGGGTATCAGAACGGCGGCACCGAGACATTGCTCTCGATCCACCAGGTCAATCAGGCGGACGACCGGGATCTGCTGACATCCGACGCGATCCGTTATCCTGACGGCACTCTCGTCGTGCCCCCCGAACTTCATCTCGACGGCGTCCTGAGCGACATGCTGCACCAGGCGCAGAGCGCTGTGCCCGGCGAGGTCGCGGCGCTTCAGGGCGGCACGACCCAGAGCGTGATAGCGGCTATCGAAAGTCGCGATATGCGCTGGGCCGAAACGGGGAGCCCCTATTCCGACGGCAGCCCTGTCTCACATGCCATGGAAGGCAGAATTGTCGACGGCGCGCTCAACGCGAGCGATCCACCGGTGCCGAGCCTTGCCGAGGTCGCGCCTTGGCGCCTGGCCGACGCGCCCGCCGACAGCATCACCAAATCCATTACAGCCGCCGAACCCACAGGCGGGGTCGCCGTCGTCTCGGAGACCGGGCTGAACATGCTGGCAAATGCTGCGGTCATCGTCGACGCCAACGAAGCAACCGGCTCGATGATCGTGGGCGGCAATTATTTCTTCAGCCGCGGCATCGCGCAGGTAAATGTCCTCGTGGACAACGACCATGTCGACGTCGCCGTCGATGGCACGCTGGCCCCCTTGGTTCAGAGCCATGGCAACGAAGTCCACAACATCGCGGAATTCGCTACGCATACGATGACGATCGCGCCAAACGGCGCCGCAGCGACCCCCTTCTGGTCGGTCGATGTCATGCCGGGAAGCTTCTATGATGTGAAATCCGTCATTCAGTTCAATGGACTGAACGATAGCGACAGGATCGTTCAGGCGGAGAACGGAACCTATTTCGACGTGAAGAGCGGCGAGAACGCCCAGCTCAATCTCGCTCAGATCACCGGCCTGGACAGCTACGACATCATCATCATTGGCGGCAACTATCACCGTGCCGACTGGATCTACCAGTACAACATCGTTCTGGACTCAGACAGCGCCAAGCTGTTTGCAACAGGCCACGGCAGCGATATTACCGTTGTCACCACAGGCTTCAACAACCTTACCAATCTCGCAGATATCACGACCTATGACAGCGTCGCATTCAAGCCGATGCAGCAGGCGCATTACGATCTTCTCGGCGCGCTTGATCAGAACTCTACAATTCTGACGCCCGACGCCAACTGGCAACTCAACGGTAACAGGTTCGGAACGCTGCACGTCCTCTACGTGCCCGGCGACTATTACGACGTGAACGTCATCACCCAGATCAGTGTTCTGAACGACGCCGACCAGGTCGTCCAGGCCAATGCTCAGCCCGGGACGACCCAGGGCGTCGCCGCCGGCGGGAACACGGTGCTCAATGAGGCGCACATCATAGATCCGGGCACGCTTTCGACCTCGAAATACCTGGGTGGCGACGCCTACGAGGAGAGCGTGCTGATCCAGACCAACATGATCACCGACACCGACAAGGTCACCATCCACGACACCCAGACATTGGTGCCCGAACTCGTCGCCTTCGCGCATGACGTGGATTCGCACTCCGTATCGGACTCCTCCGTATCGCGCCCGGTCATACCCGACCCGTCCCAGCACGATCACCTCACCTCCAACATCATGTCTTGAGGCCAGCACGCATCCGAGGGCTCTCCATGACCGACGAAGCCGTTCCAGCCGCACCATCGAACCGTCCAGATGCCACCAGGTTGCCCGGAGCCACGCCGCTCGGGACGACCGTTGGCAGGCCCCCGCCCCCGCTCACGCTGGTCGCCAATTCAAACGACCGCATGGCCGGCGAGGCCCGTCAGGCCTCACCAGGGCAAGCCCCGCTGCGCGCCGAGGCGAAGCATGGCGCTCCTCCCGCCGACAGCGTCCCCAATCTGCGACCGGTCGGAGGCGCCGRCAGCCCGCAAGGCACGACGACATCGAACGGTCCTGGGGGCGGCAAGGGCGGAACAGGTGGTGGCGGAGGGGGCGGTGGCAGCGGCGGCCGATCACCGCTCGAACAACGCCTCGGGGATCGCGATTTCCAGCAGGTCCTCGGCAAAGGGCTCGCGGAGGCGCGCCACAACCTGGTGATCGTCGCGATCTTTTCGATCGTCGTGAACACGCTGGTGCTGGCTGTCCCGATCTATCTGTTCCAGATGTCGGACAGGGTGCTGACCAGCCGCAGCCTCGACACGCTGATGATGCTCTCGATCATCGTGATGGTCGCGATCCTGGCCCATGTCCTGCTCGACATGATGCGCCGCTTCATCCTGATGCGGGTTGCCGTGGATGTCGAAAGCCGGCTCGGCGGCCCCGTTCTCAGCGCGGCAGCCAAGGCGGCCCAGAGCGGTTCGAATCGGGAGTTCCAGATACTCGCCGATCTTCAGCAGATCCGGAGCTTCCTGACCGGGCCGGTCATCCTGACGATGCTCGATGCACCGACCGCACCGATCTACCTGCTGGCAGTCTATCTGATTCATCCGCATCTCGGCTACATCGTCACGGTCGCCGCCATCGTCCTGTTCGTGGTCGCCTATTTCAACCAGAAGCTGACGGCCGTCCCCTTCGCAAGGTCGAGCGCGTTTGCGACGCGCGCCAATCTTCAATCGGAAGCGATGTCGCGCAACTCGCAGGTCATCAACGCCATGGGCATGATCCCGGAGGGCGTGCTGATCTGGGGCCGCGAGACCGCGGAATCCCTGAAGGCGCAGGTCAGCGCCCAGGACCGCAACATCATGATGACCGGGTTGTCGAAGTTCTTCCGGCTCGGCACGCAGATCGCCATGCTGGGCTGGGGTGCCTGGCTGTCCCTGGAAGGATCCCTCACCGGCGGCATGGTCATCGCGTCATCAGTGGTCGCGGGCCGCGCGCTGGCCCCGCTTGAAGGCACGATCGAAGGCTGGCGCAGCTTTATCCACGCGCGTGCCGCCTATTCCCGGGTTCAGGCCCTGTTGCAGGCCTCGCCGCTCAATCTCGATCGGCTGAAGCTGCCGAACCCCAAGGGCCGCCTCGATGTCGAGCGCATCCTCTATGTGCCGCCACCGAACAAGAAGGTCATCCTGAACGGCATCAGCTTCAGCCTCGAACCCGGCGACTCGCTTGCCATCGTCGGCGCCTCGGGCAGCGGCAAGTCGACGCTCGCGCGCATGCTGGTCGGCTCGATCACGCCAACGGCCGGCACGGTGCGGCTCGACCGGATGGAGCAGCGCAACTGGGACCCGCGGYAGTTCGGCGAGAATGTCGGCTATCTCCCCCAGGATACGCAACTCTTCCCAGCCTCGATCAAGGCCAATATCGCCAGGATGCGGGACGACGCGAGCGACGAGGATGTGTACGAGGCTGCCGAGATCGCCGACATCCACGAAATGGTCGCGCAGTTCGTACATGGCTACGAGACGCAGATCGGCATCGATGGCAGCCCGCTCTCCGGCGGCCAGAAGCAGCGGCTCGGGCTCGCCCGTGCCTTCTTCGGCAATCCGAGACTGGTCGTTCTCGACGAGCCCAACTCCAATCTCGACACGATCGGCGAGGCCGCGCTGGCGCGAGCCTTCGAGCGTGCCAAGGCGCGAGGCATGACGGTCGTGGCGGTGACACAGCGACCGGCCCTGCTGCGCAGCGTCGACAAGATCATGATGATCAAGGATGGCGCGGTCCAGGCGATCGGCGCACGCGACGAGATCCTGCCCCTGATCGTCGGGCAGCGGAGCATCGACAACACGCCAAGGCCGAACTGAGATTCTGTGCCGCCACGCCCCTGCCGGGGCGGGCAGTCGGGCGTTTTGCAAGGGTGGAGAGACGCACGATGACCGCAATGATCGCAGCCCAGCCCTGGTATGGCGACGTCCCGCGCAACACCCGCTGGGCGAAACTCAGCGGCATCGGCATCATGCTGATGACGGTAATGGGCTTCGGCGTCTGGGGCAATACCGCACCGATCTCAGGCGCCGTGATCGCGCCGGGGGTCTTCGTGACCACGGGACAGAACAAGACGATCCAGCATCTCGAAGGCGGCGTGATCCGCGAGATCATGGTGCGAGAGGGCGACGTCGTCCTGCCCGGCCAGTTGCTCGTGCAGCTCGACGACACCTCTTCCCGGGCGGAACTCCGCCGGCACCTGCTCAAGCAGATGCGGCTGGAGGCGGTCGAAGCGCGGCTGAACACCGAGGCGGCCGGTCGGTCCCAACTGGTATTCCCCCCCCACCTGATCGCAAGCAGCACCGACCGCGACGTCGCCGCGATGCTCCAGGCGCAGACGGCCACTTTCATTGCCCGCCAGAACAACATCTCCAATGACATTTCGGCTCAGCAAAAGGGCATCGACGGGCTGGAGGAAAGAATCGCAGGCAGCAAGGCCCAACTTGCCGCCGTCGCCCAGCAGAGCGAACTCCTCAAGGAAGAGCTCGCTGGCAAACAGGCCCTGCTGGACCGTGGCTATATCCGCAAGCCCGACGTCCTCGCGCTTCAACGCAACGCCGCCAATCTACGCGGCGAGGCCGGCCGGATCACCGGGGACATCGGCGACGCGCGGGAGCGCATCGCTCGCGCAGTCGAGCAGATCGATGGTGTCAGAAAGAACGCGATCAAGGCCGCATCGGAGCAGTTGCAGGACGTCAGTGCCGATCTGAACGATGTCCGTGAACGCATACACACGGTAAAGGGGGTTCTCGACCGCGCCAGGATCGTCACTCCGGTCAAGGGAACCGTGGTCAAGCTGCGCTACCACTCAGCCGGCGGTGTCATCGAGGCGGGCAAGAGCATCATGGAGATCGTCTCGCTGCAGGAAGAGCTCGTCATAGAGACGCATGTCCGTCCTCAGGATATCGACAAGATCAAGCACAGTCAGGTCGCGACCATCCGCCTCAGCGCCCTCAATCAGCGCACGACGCCGATGATCAAGGGCAAGGTGATCTATATTTCGGCCGACGCCCTGCCGGATGAAAGGCAGCGCGGCTACCCCAATACGTCCGATCTCTATGTCGTACGGGTCCGCCTCGACAGCAACAGCGCCGCCGCGATCCACGATTTCCAGCCGACGGCCGGCATGCCGGCAGAGGTCTATATCCAGACGAAGGAACGCACGTTCTTCGAATATCTGATGCAGCCGCTGAAGGACAGCATGGCGCGCGCTTTCCGGGAAACCTAAGCCGTCGATGTGGGGCGGGCGCCTTGCGGGGCGCCCGCCCTGTCCGGCTTCAGGCGTGATGCCGTACCCTGCCGCGAGAGCCTGCCGGAACCGCGGCTTGCCGGACGGGAGCATCGGCGAGGTCCTCGAGAATCGGGCAATCGGGGCGACCGTCGCCGTGGCAATGATGCGCCAAATGGCCGAGCGTCTTCACCATCGCCTGAAGCTCGCCGATCCGCGCCTCGAGCTCGCCGATGTGGCGCAGGGCAAACGCCTTCACATCGGCACTGGCCCGGCTCTTGTCGCGCCAGAGCGCCAGGAGTTCACGCGTTTCCTCGATCGAGAAACCGAGATTCCGGGCGCGCTTGACGAAGCGCAACGTGTGGACGTCGTCACTGGCATAGACACGATAACCCGCCTCGGTGCGCACCGGAGCCTCGATCAGCCCGATGCTCTCGTAGTAGCGGATCATCTTTGCGCTGACGCCCGAGGCTGTTGCCGCTTGTCCGATGTTCATCTCTCATGCTCCTCCTACAGTCTCACCCCGCCAACGCGAGCCTGGCGGCGCGCTGGTCCTGCAACGGGGCCGGCGTGCGAGCGCGGAAGCGCTTCAGGCGCAGCGCATTGGTCAGGACGCTGACGCTCGACAGCGCCATGGCCAGTCCGGCGAACATCGGCGACATCAGGATGCCGAAGCTCGGATAGAGCGCGCCAGCAGCCACCGGGATCAGCAGGGCGTTGTAACCGAAGGCCCAGATCAGGTTCTGGCGGATATTGGCGATCGTCGCCTGTGACAGCGCGATGGCATTGGCGACACCATTCAGATCGCCCAACATCAGCACGACATCGGCACTCTCGATGGCGATGTCGGTGCCGGTGCCGATGGCGATGCCGACATCGGCCTTGGCCAGGGCGGGCGCGTCGTTGATGCCATCCCCGACGAAGGCGACCTTAGCGCCACCGGCCTGGAGCCCGGCCACCACCTCGGCCTTGCCGGTCGGCAGAACCTCGGCCACGACCTCGTCGATGCCAAGCCTCGCGGCAATCGCCTCAGCCGTACGCCGGTTGTCGCCGGTAATCATCACGACGCGCAGGCCGAGCCGATGCAGCGATGCGATAGCCTCGGGGGTCGTGGCCTTGACCGGATCGGCAACCGCGATGATCGCAGCGAGCCTGCCGTCGATCGCCGCATAGAGCGGCGTCTTGCCGGCATCGCCCAGGCGGCCTGCCGCCTCCGTGAAGGGCGAGAGGTCGAGCCCGAGACGCCCCATCAGCCGGTCGGCACCGATCTCGATCGTCCGGCCTTCGACGACGGCCTTGACGCCGAAGCCGGGTTCACCCGCGAACTCCGACACCTCTGCGAGGGCGAGGCCGCGCTGGCGGGCAGCGACAACGATCGCTTCCGCAATCGGATGCTCCGAGCGAGCCTCGACCGAGGCGACCAGCCGCAGCACCAGGGCCTCCTCGAAGCCCTCGGCGGTGACGAGATCGGTCAGCTCCGGCTTGCCCTTGGTCAGGGTTCCGGTCTTGTCGAGCGCCACGATCTTCGCATCCTTCAGACCCTGGAGCGCATCGCCCTGGCGGAACAGGATGCCGAGCTCGGCGCCCTTGCCGGTGCCGACCATGATCGAAGTCGGAGTCGCCAATCCCATCGCGCAGGGGCAGGCGATGATCAGCACGGCGACCGCGTTGACGAGAGCATAGGAGAAGGCGGGGCTGGGGCCGAAGGCGGACCAGGCCGCGAAGGTCACAAGCGCGAGCGCCATCACGGCTGGGACGAACCACATCGTCACCTTGTCGACCATGGCCTGGATCGGCAGCTTCGAGCCCTGCGCCGCCTCGACGGTGCGGACGATCTGCGAAAGCAGCGTATCGGCACCGACCTTGGTGGCGGTGAAACGGAAGGCGCCCGTGCCGTTGATCGTGCCACCGGTCACAGCCGCCCCCGCTTCCTTGCGGGCGGGCACCGGCTCACCGGTGATCATCGCCTCGTCGACATAGGACACGCCGTCGAGAACCTCACCATCGACCGGGATGCGCTCCCCCGGACGCACAATGACGACATCGCCCGGAACAACGCTCTCGATCCCGACATCGGCCTCGACGCCGTCGCGCAGGACACGCGCCGACTTCGCCTGCAGCGACATCAGTCGCCGGATCGCTTCGCTGGTCCGGCCCTTGGCTCTGGCCTCGAACCAGCGTCCGGTCAGGACGAGCGTGACGATGACCGCACCGGCCTCGAAATAGGTGTAGTCCGTGCCGTCAGGCGGGAACTCCGGCGCGAAGGTCGCCACCGTCGAGTACAGATAGGCCGCGCTGGTACCGAGCATGACCAGCGAATTCATGTCCGGCGCGCCACGCAGCAAGGCCGGCCACCCCTTCTTCAGGAAGCGCAGGCCCGGCCCGAACTGGACGAATGTCGCGAGCAGGAAGGACACGAGCTTGATGTTGAACTCGCCGACACGCCCGGCGAGAAAATGGTGCAGCGGCTCGTACATATGCGAGCCCATCTCGAAGACGAGCAGCGGGATTGTCGCGACTGCGGCGATGATGACCGCGCGCTTCAAACCCGCCTGCTCCGCCTCGCGCGCCTGCTGCTCGCGATCCGAGGCTCCGGCATCGATGCTCGCCGCTTCGGCGGAATAGCCCGCCCCTGCAACGGCCGCGACGAGCTGCTGCATCTGGCCCGCACCGCCGAGAGTCCGCACGGTGGCACGCTCGGTCGTGAGATTCACGGTCGCGTCGAGCACGCCCGGCACCGCCTTGAGCGCCCGCTCGACCCGGCCGACGCACGACGCGCAGGTCATGCCGGAGATCTTCAGCTCGACGGTGCGCTCGGTGGGCTCGTAGCCGGCGCCGCGGATCGCGTCCGCGATCGCGCCGGCATCGCTACCGCCGGAAGACAGGGTCACACGCGCTCGTTCGGCCGCGAGGTTGACCGCGACTGAGCCGACGCCGTCGACGGCCTTCACGGCGCGTTCGACGCGCCCGACACAGGAAGCACAAGTCATCCCGCCGATCTCGATCTCAAATTCTCTAACGGGGCTTCCCGCTGTCCGTGCCATCGCCATGGCTTGATCTCCGCATGTTGATGGCGAGGGGTATGATCCTTCCCATGATGGGAAGGTCAAGGCCAATTTTCAACACTCCGCGAGAGGGCCGGATCCTCCCCATGATGTGCGCCGGCATCCCGCAGAGGGCGCTTGACCTTCCCATCATGGGAAGCTTTAGGCTYCCTTCATACCCCTCAGAAAGGATGCAGAACGATGTGCGGATGCCAGAGTCATAGCGAGAAGACGACACCTGGGACTCAGGCACAGCCTCAGGGCGCGGGAACACTCAGCTTCCGCGTCGAGGACATGACCTGCGGGCATTGCGCCGGTACGATCATCAAGGCGATCGAAATTGGCCTTCCCGGAACCCGCGTCCAGGCCGACCCGGCCTCGAAACTGGTCAGCGTCCTGGGCACCAGTGACCGCGCCGCCATCGCGGCGATCGTCACGGCGGCCGGCTACACGCCGCAGCCCGTCACCGCCTGATCCAACATCCTGCGCCTGGTCAGCTATAGGCCAGGCGCAGCCCCGCCTCGTGGCAGCAGGCCTTCAGGCTGGTGAGGATCGCCTTCTCATTGGTCTGCACGCCATGGCGCTGCAGGCATGGCACCAGGATCGCCGCCTGCGCATAGCCCGCCGGTCCGATGACCGGGCAGGCGATATCGGTAACCGCCAGAATGTCGCGGCTTGGTGCGATCTGGTGTCCCTGCTCCCTGATCATCGCGAAGATGGCTGCAACGCCGGAGCTCTCTAGCCGCGTCCGCGCCTCATTATCGGCATCCTTCATCAGGGTCAGACGCCGTGCCCGTGTCTGGAACGCCAGGATGAGCAATCCGGAATTGGCCTCCAGCGCCGGCCTGCCATAGCCCGGCCGCACGGTAACCGTCGCGTCGAGATGTCCGGAGGTCGTCGCGAGCACCACGGTCTGCGCACGGCTCAGCACGACGAGATGAGCCGCCTGCCCGCTCTCCTCGCTGAAGCGCTCCATCAGAGGCAGTACGACCGAGGTCAACTGCCGCCCGCTGGGCGTCCTGATGCCGAGATCGAACAATCGTCGCGACAGTGCGAGCCTGTCCGTTCCCGCCTCCCGCACCAGATATCCGCGCTGCTGCAGCACGAAGACCATGCGGAAGATCTCGCTCTTCGAACGCTCCAGTCGCTCGGCAATGGTGCGGGTCGATAGCGGCTCGCCGACATCCGCCAGCAGCTCGAGAATATCCAACCCCTTCTCCAGAGCCGGAGCGGAATAGGAGGCCTTCTCGCCGTCATCTGTTTCCGGAAGGTCAGGCATGCTGCCTCGTTTCATATGTGAAGCTTGACATCAAATAAGAAGCCAACCTAGCCTCTTGTAAAGGGGAGGCTCAATGACACCATCGCTGATCACTCTGTCGGTTTGTTGTGGGCGTGCCGTCACGCCGCCTGCGGCCGTGGCGGTCTGAGCGCGATGAAATACGGCCTGCAGTTTCGGGATGTGTTTGCGGCGTGGGAGTCGATCCTCGACGGCGTCTGGATCACGCTGCTGCTCTCGGCCTGCGCGATGCTCGGCGGCCTCGTCATCGGCGTCGCCTGTGCTGCGGCGCGGGTCTATGGACCGGGCTGGCTGAAGCGGATCGTCGGTGGCTATGTCGAGGTGATCCGCAACACGCCACTGCTGGTCCAGCTCTTCCTGATCTTCTTCGGCCTGCCCAGCTTCGGCCTCCGGCTCGACGGCCTGACGGCGGCGATCATCGCGCTCGTCATCAATCTCGGCGCCTATACCACCGAGATCGTCCGGGCCGGGCTGGAAGCGGTGCCGAAGGCGCAGACCGAGGCCGGCCACTCGCTCGGCCTCTCCGGCCTGCAGGTCTTCCGCTACATCGTGATGTTCCCGGCGCTGAAATCGATGTTTCCCGCGCTCGCCAGCCAATTTGTGCTGCTGATGCTGGCGACGAGCGTGGTCTCGCAGATTTCGGTCGAGGACCTGTTCCACGCGGCCTCGATCGTGCAGTCGCGCACCTTCCGCGACTTCGAAGTCTACACCGTGATCGGCGTGCTCTATCTCGGCCTCGCGCTGGCCTTCCGCGGCCTCTTTGCCGGCATCTATTACTGGGCGTTCGTCAGGCGATGATCCGTTCCTTCGGCCTGATCGATGTGATGTACCTGGTCGCGGCGGCGCGCTGGACCGTGGCCTTGACCGTCACCGCCTTCACCGGAGCCGCCCTGCTCGGCCTGGTCATCGCCGTCGTCCGCATCCTGCCCTTCGCGCCGCTGCGCTGGCTGGCGGCCGGCTACACCCATATCGTCCAGGGCACGCCGCTGCTGGTCTGGCTGTTCCTGATCTTCTTCGGCCTGCCGCTGATCGGCATCTCGGTCAATCCGTGGTTCGCAGCCGCCGTCGCCTTCTCGGTCTATGGCAGCGCCTTCCTCGGCGAAATCTGGCGCGGCGCGCTGATCTCGATCGCCAAGACGCAATGGGAGGCCGGCGCCTCGCTCGGCCTGTCGCTCTGGGAGCAGTTGCGCCACATCATCGTGCCGCAGTCGATCCGCGTCGCAATCCCGCCCACCGTCGGCTTCCTCGTCCAGCTCATCAAGAACACCTCGCTCGCCGCGACGATCGGGCTCGTCGAATTGACCCGCGAGGGCCAGCTCACTGCCGCCGGCACCTACAAGCCTTTCGCCGTCTACATCACCGTCGCCTGCATCTACTTCCTGATGTGCTTCCCCCTCACGCAATGGAGCCGCTCGCTCGAGCGGAAGCTCGATGTCGCTCGTTGAAATCAAGGGGATCAGCAAGAGCTATGGCGCGGTCCAGGTTCTGAAGAACGTCTCGCTGGACGTCGCGAAGGGGGAGATCATCGCCGTGATCGGGCGCTCGGGCTCCGGCAAGAGCACCATGCTGCGCTGCATCAACGGCCTCGAGCCGATCCAGGGCGGTTCGATCCTCGTCGACGGCGTGCAGGTGAACGATCCCAGGACCAACCTGCGCAAGCTCCGGCAGGAGGTCGGCATCGTCTTCCAGAGCTTCAACCTGTTCCCGCATCTCTCGGTCTGCGACAACATCACACTCGCGCCGCGGGTGGTGAAGAAGCAGGCGCCAGACGCAGCCCGCGAGATCGCCCGCGACGTGCTGCGCCGCGTCGGGCTGGAGGACAAGCTCGACRCCTTCCCGTCCCAGCTTTCCGGCGGCCAGCAGCAGCGCGTCGCCATCGCCCGTTCGCTCGCGATGCAGCCCAAGCTGATGCTGTTCGACGAGGTCACCTCGGCGCTCGATCCCGAACTCACCGGCGAGGTGCTGAAGGTGCTCGAATCGGTGGCGCAGGACGGAATGACGATGATCCTCGTCACGCATGAGATGGGCTTTGCCCGCCGCTTCGGCTCGCGCGTGGTCTTCATGCACGAGGGCCGCATTCACGAAGAAGGCCAGGCCGCGGCGGTGCTCGCCGAGCCGAAGACGCCCGAACTACAGACCTTCCTCAGCGCGGTCCTGCACTGAGGAGGCCGATCGACACCAGTTGCACAACGAGGGGAGACGAAACATGCGTTCGCTATTTGCAGGTTTGGCTGCACTGACTGTTGCCGTCTTTGGCGGAGCCGAAGCCCGGGCCGACAAGCTCCAGGACATCCTGTCCAAGGGCGTGGTACGCATCGGCGTGCCGCTCGAYGCCCCGCCCTTCGGCGCTCAGGACGAGAACCGCAAGCCGATCGGCTTCGACATCGAGATGGCCGAGATGGTCGCCAAGGGCCTCGGCGTGAAGCTCGAGATGCAGCAGATCACCGGCGCCAACCGGATTCCGTTCCTGCTCACCGACAAGGTCGATATCGTGATCTCGGTGATGGGGCTGACGCCGGAGCGCGCCAAGCAGATCCAGTTCACCGCGCCCTATGCCAATACCTTCCTGGCCGTCTATGGTGCCAAGGCCTCGCCGGTCAGCAGCCCCGAGACCATCGGCTCCGCCCGCGTCGTCGCCGCCAAGGGCACGACGCAGGAGCTCGCGATCTCGGCAACCGCCCCCAAGGCGAGCCTGATGCGCACCGAGGACGACGCCACGGCCGCGGCAGCCTATATCACCGGCCAGGCCGACCTGCTCGCCACCAACAGCATCGTCGCGCAGGCGTTGGCGAAGCAGAACCCGAACAAGGAATTCGAGCGCAAGTTCGTCATCCGCCGCAGCCCGGCCCATATGGGTGTGCAGATGGATCAGCATAATCTCGTGCGCTGGCTCGACGGCTTCATCTTCTTCAATGCGATGAACGGCGAGCTCGACCGGCTGCATCGCAAGTATTTGGACAWGCCGATGGACCCGCTGCCGACGCTCTGAGCGACGCCAGACATCAGCCGGGCGCGGGCCGCGCCCGGCATTTTCCCTTCAGACTGCGCCACCGGGCCGGATTGCCGCCCCAAGAGCCTCGGCGCGCCCGCGAGCCAGCCATGACCAGCGTCAAGCAGAAACCCACGCCCCGTCCGTCCAGCGCCTTCCTGACAGTCGATCCCGCGCGCGACGGCAAGCAAGTCGGCTTCGTCATGATTCCGCATTCGCCGCATGACGACGCCTGGGGCGCGACGCGGATCCCGATCGCGATCATCAAGAACGGCTCCGGCCCGACGGCGATCCTCGAAGGCGGCAACCATGGCGATGAATACGAGGGGCCGATCACGATCTGCGACCTGATCCGCGATCTCGATCCCGGCCGCGTGCAAGGCCGGCTGATCCTGATGCCGGCGAACAATTCGCACGCCGTCATCGCCGGCCAGCGGACGTCGCCGGTCGATGGCCTGAATTTCAACCGGACCTTCCCAGGCGACCCGCGCGGCACCATCACCCAGCAGATCGCCGCCTTTGTCAGCGACCATATCCTGCCGCTCGGCGACGCCTTCCTCGACCTGCATTCAGGCGGCTCCTCGCTCGACATCATCCCGAGCGCGATCGTCGAGCCGACCGACGATCCGGCGCTGCACGCGCGCAATGTCGCCGCAGTGCAGGCGTTCGACGCGCCGATGACGGTGGTGATCAGCAATCTCGGCGAGCCGCGCACCGCAACAGCAACGGCCTGCCGCAACGGGCTCGTCACCGTCGGCACCGAGATGGCGGGCGGCGGCACGGTTTCGCTGGAGGCGCTCAAGGTCTGCCGGCGCGGCGTTGCCAATGTGCTCGACCATCTCGGCATCGTCGCGCGCGACACCCCGGAGCCGAAGCGCGGCGAAGGCCAGATCCTCGAGCTGCCCGGCACCTCGGCCTATGTCTATGCCACCGTCGACGGCGTCTTCGAACCCTTCCACGCCAATGGCGCCAAGGTCAGGGCCGGCCAGCCGGCCGGCCGCATCCATTGCACCTGGGACCCGACCCGCCCGCCCGAGACGCTGCACTATGCCGCCGACGGCATCCTCTACGGCCGCCGCCAGCCCGGCCGCGTCCGGCCCGGCAATTGCTGCCTGATCGTGGCTGCGCCCTATCGCGGCGTGCTGTCGTAGCGGGGCGCGTCAGCTCTCCCGCCAAAACTCGCAATAGCGAGTGCCGGACTGCCAATGGGCGATGGCCTCGCGAACATAGGCAATCGTGTTCTCCGGCAAGCCATCGATGGGGAACCAGGCCAGTTCGGCGCATTTCTCAGGCTCGGCATTGCGAAGCTCGCCCTGCCACCTGCGCGCCTCGAAGAAGAAATCCAGCCGCTCCTCGTCCTGCGATCGGTGGAGCACAGTTGCGAAGGTCAGGCTGGCCGGATCGATCTCGACGCCCGCCTCCTCCTTCGCTTCGCGCGCGGCCGCTGCTCGCAGCGGCTCGCTGCCGTCATGATGCCCGGAGACGAGACCGTAATTGCCGTCCTCGTAACCCGTGTTCGCGCGCCGCAGCAGCAGGAGTTCGCTCCCCCGCCCAAAGATCACATAGACTGACACGACCAGCTTGAACCGCTCCGGCTTGCCGGTGCTCTCTGCCCTGATGGACATCTAACGCACAGGCTCGACGACCTGCCAGGCCGATCCGGTATCGTAGAAGAAGCGCTCCTCGACGATGCGGTCGCCGCGCCAGCGCTGGATCGCGAGTTCTTCCAGCCGCCGCGTCACACCCTGCTTGTCGGTGGCATCGAAGATCCAGTGAATCACGACCCGGTCACCATCGACCAGCACGGCCCGGGCGGGATGTGTGTGCATCCGGTTGAGCCGGACGAGTGCCCTGGCCTCATGCGCCATCAATTCGTCGCGTCCGCGGCGCGGCTCGGCGCCGTTCTCCTGCATCGAAGCATCCTCGCAGTAGAAGTCGCGGATGGCGCCGACATGATCGCCACTCACGACGGCTGCGACAAAAGCCTCGACACGCTGGCGATCAGGCATGGTCAGTCTCCTCCGGATGATCCGTGCCGACATTCATGCACGGCCTCAGGCGATCAACCAGAACTGCGCTGACAGCCTGAGTCAGGAGGACAAACGATCGCCAATCCGCGCAATCATGGCCATCGCGCCGGCCAGTTCCGCATCGGTGATATACTCCTCGGGCTTATGCGCCCTGTTCACGTCACCCGGCCCGCAGACGATTGCAGGGATGCCCGCGGCCTGAAAGAGCCCGGCCTCGGTCCCGAAGCTGACGGCCTGCTGGCGCGGCTTCCCGCAGACGTCCTCGGTCAACCCGACCAACGGATCCTCATCGGGCAGATCGAGCGGCGGATAGTCGCTCATCGTCTCGAAGCCGAAGACGACATTGTGCCCATCCGCGACAGCAGCCGCATGGATCCGCTCCGCCTCGCGCGGCAGGAAGGCAAGCAGTCCGGCCGGCTCCTGTCCAGCGATGGCGCGAGCCTCGACCTCGAAGACGCATTGCGCCGGAACGATGTTGATGCCGGTTCCCCCCCGCACCGTGCCGACCTGGATCGTGGAATAGGGCGGGGCAAAGCTGTCGGCGAAGGGGCCCTCCACCGCATGCCGGCGCGCCTCGGCATGCACGGCAGCCATCAACTCCGCAGCGTAGTGAATGGCATTGTCGCCGAGATCGGTCCGCGACGAGTGCCCGGCCTTGCCCTCGACCGTGACGCGTTGAGCGATCTTGCCCTTGTGACGCAAGACGGGATGGAGATCGGTCGGCTCGCCGACGATGCAACCAGCCGGCCTGGGGCAAAGCTCCGGCAGCCGCGCGATCAGGTGACGAACGCCGACGCAGCCGACCTCCTCGTCATAGGAGAGCGCGATGTGGACCGGCCGCACCAGCCGGCGCGAGGTGAGATCCGGCACGCTCGCCAGCACGCTGGCCACAAACCCCTTCATGTCGACAGCGCCGCGCCCGATCAGGCGGTCGCCATTGCGGCGCAAGGCGAAGGGCTGTCCGACCCAGCCCTCGGGGGCAGCAGGCACGACGTCGAGATGGGCCGAGAGAATGATCCCGCCCGGCTCACGCGGTCCGATGGTGGCGAAGAGATTGGCGCGATCCCCTTCCGGCCCCGGGACGATGACGCTCTCGACACCATGGCTCGCGAGGTATCGGCGGACATGCTCGATGATCGCCGCGTTCGGCGTCCGGCAAACAGAGGGAAAGGCCACAAGATCGGCCAGAACCGTTTCGACAGTCGTCATGACAAGCCACGTGATTGAAGCGGCCGTCGATCGGACCGCACAGGAGGGATAAGCGCAAATCTAGCAGAGGGGCAGCTCGCAATCCGTGCCCGTCTGGCACCCGGAGGCGCCCCATCCTGCCGGGATTGGCCCTGCCGCCGGCAGAATGTTCCGATCTTGTGGTCCAGGGCGAGAGAAGCCTCGCCCCGGACCGCGCATCGACCGCAGCCGTCAGTGCTGGCTGCTTACTTCTTCTCGATGTTCCAGAACAGCATAACCGGTGCGGCGAGCACGCCTGAAATAGTGCTGCGGCGGGCGTAGGGCTGGTCGAACTGACCGAGCACACGGTACGGCTGCACTTCCGTGAGTCGGCGATGCAACGCTTCGATCGCGAGCTTGCCGCTTGCCTCGTCCGGAGCATCGACGACAGCGCCACGCAGCCGTTCGGCCTCGGCATCGCAGGGCCAGCCCGCCCACGCCTTCTCGCAGCCCATATTGGTGCCGATATTGGTCATCGGCGACTGCATGGTCGCGCCCGACGCATAGGTGACGAACAGGTTCCAGCCGCCCTGATCCACGGTGCCGCGATTCTGCTGGCGGGTGGTGACGGTGCCCCAATCGGCAAACTGGACATCGACATTGAAGCCGACCTCCTTGAGCGACTGCGCCGCGACCTCGGCCATGCGACCGATCGGGGCGATGTCGTTCGAAGTGCTCAGCACCAGCTTCTCGCCCTTGTAGCCGCTCTCGGCGAGCAGCTTCTTCGCGGTTGCAAGATCGGGCTTGGCATAGGCTTCGGAGCCGATTTCGGTTCCGTTTGGCCCACCACAGACGAAATAGGCATTGCAGCGCTTCCACCACTCCTCGTCCCCGAACCCGGCGGCGAGGAAATCGGCCTGGTCCGTGGCATAGGCCAGGGCGAGCCTGGCCTTGGGATTGTTGAACGGCGGATAGAGGTGGTTCGGCCGCAGCATCACCTGGTTGGCGAGGTTCGAGTAGCGTTCGACCTTGACGTCGCGGGTCTTGGCGATGGTCGAGATCAGGTCCTGGCTCGGCTGCTCCCAGATATCGATCTCGCCGGTCTGGATCGCAGCGGCCGCCGTCGCGGCGTCCGGCATGATGATCCATTCGACGCGGTCGAGCTTGACGACGCGGCCTCCCGCCAGACCGTCGGCCGGTTCCGAGCGCGGCACATAATCGGGGTTGCGATCGTAGACGACGCGCGCGCCGCTGCGCCATTCCGCCCGGTTGAAGCGGAAAGGG
This sequence comes from Allobosea sp. 01N443, assembly GCF_056399325.1. Taxonomy (NCBI): domain Bacteria; kingdom Pseudomonadati; phylum Pseudomonadota; class Alphaproteobacteria; order Hyphomicrobiales; family Alloboseaceae; genus Allobosea; species Allobosea sp. 01N443. The sequence continues at coordinate 2,543 of NZ_JBFTRC010000081.1, read as the reverse complement.
CCGCTGCCGATCGCTTCTGTGACCGGCTTCATCGGATCGCTCTTGGCATCGCTCTCGCGCATGATCACAGGGATCTGGCCGACCGCCGAGCCGAGTGCGAAAGGCACGAGTGCCATCGGCCGCTTCAGCTTTAGCGTGAAGGTCCGGTCGTCGACCGTCTCCAACCCTTCCGTATACTCGCCGAGCTTGCCGCCGATCGTGTCGCGCGCCATCCAGCGCTTAAGCGAAGCGATGACGTCGCGGGTCGTGACCGGCTGGCCGTCATGGAACTTGAGGCCGGGCCGCAGCGTGAAACTCCAGGACAGCTTGTCGGGAGCAGTCGAGAAGCTCTCGACCATTTGCGGGTGCGGCTGCAGCTTTGAATCCCAGGCGAACAGCGTCTCGTAGATCATCAGCCCATGCATGCGGGTGATGACGATCGAAGCGGCAACGGGATCGAGCGTCTTGAGATCCGCATGCGGCGCGACACGCAAGGTGCGGCTCGGAGCCGGCTGGGCCTGTGCCTCGAGACCGAGCGTCAGCGACGCGGCGCAAAGCAACAATCCGGCAAGGCGGGAACGGATCATCGGGTACCTCCAACGTCGTCGACACGATCGAATAGCAGGACACGCGCCCGATGGCTGTCGACRCGCAGGGAGCCGTCCGGCTGCAGCCACAAGCAAGGCCGGTGCCGCCAGGGACCATGAACAAGATCGGCGAGCGCGCGGCCTCCCGGCAAGGGGGTCAGCCGGGTGGTCATGCCGACCGGCTCGGCCCAGGGCCATTGGGCCGTGCCGTCCGCTTCAACCGTGATCTCGACGCCGAAGCTGCGCTCGCGCCAGCGGCCGACAAGGCGCGGGTCGAGCGGCGTGGCGGCCGGAACGCGCAGAAGACGACGCTCGACACCGCCGATCCGCGCCCGAATCTCGTCTTCGCCGAGCGTGCGGAGCTCGATGTCGAGATAGGAAGGCAGGCTTCTCAACCTGCCGTTCTCGCCGACGACGAGACGCTCATGCCCGCCCATGACGCCGATCGAGTCTCCAGCGAGCTCGGCCCAGAAGGACCCTTCCTCTCCGACATAGAGGCCGGTCGGCCCAGCCTTCGGTGCCTCGGGCAGCGCTTCGCCCAGAAGTGCCGCAAGCACACGCAACGCCGGCCAGAGCGCCTCCTCCTCACGATTGCTCAGCACGACGACGCCGACACCATGCTCGGGCGCCATCAGGAAGTGGTTGCGGTAGCCCGTGAGTGATCCGCCATGGCCGATCACCGTGGTACCGAGAAGCGGAGTGCTGACCAGGCCGAGGCGGTAGCCGCTCTCGCGACCATCCGCGAACTGGCGCGGCGCGGTGAGTTTCTCGAACAGGCCGGCGAGCGGCCCGCGCCCGGCCATCAGATCGGACGCCCAGATCGCCAGCGCCGATGCGCTGCCGACAAGCCCGCCTGAGGCAGAGAACTGGAAGCCGTAGCGTCCACGCCGCCAGTTGACGCCATCATGCCAGTAGCCAGTTGCGAGATCCGGCACGATCTCGCTCTCATCCTCCGGGAAGACGAAGGGCAGGGCGAGAGGCCCGAACAGGCGCAGCCGCAGGGCTTCGCGATAGGTGATGCTGCGCTGGGCCGGCAGCACCGACTGCGCCAGGCGCCAGCCGGTATTGGAATAGGCCATCTCCTGGCCGGGCACGGCATTGATGCCCGGCAGGCGCTGAGCGAAACCGTGAATCTCAGGCGCGCTGAGGCTCGTGGTGTAGGGCACGCCGAGCTGCCACAGGGTCTCCATCATGTCCGGCAGGGCGCCGGTCATGTCAAGTGCGCGGCCGAGAGGCACGGCGGCTATGGCGGCAGGCAAACCATCCAGCAGGCTGCCGAGTGGTGCGTCGAGCGATATGCCTTCCAGCAGCAGCGTCGCCGCCATGAAATGCTTGCTGATCGAGGCCAGACGATTGGGCGTATCCGCCGTGAAGGGCGTCTGTTGTTCCAGATTGGCGAAACCGCCGGCACAGGCCTCAAGCCGTCGCTCCGCATCGAAGATGACGACCGCACCACCTGGCCCTGCCTGATCGGCCCAGCTCTTCGTGATAGCGGCTGCTTCCGCCTCGGCCCGTGTCCAGTCCAGCATGATTTCTCCCTCGCTTCCTCGCTAGTGTTAGAGAGGCATCCGCAGACGACATAGGCCCTGCCACTGCATGGCAGGCACGCGGAAACCGTCGGATCGAGACGCGGGGAAGAGCCGGACTGACGACGGCTTGCTACAATACCTTGTCCAGAAACCCCTTCGTGCGCTCTTCGCGTGGATTGCCGAACACATCCGCCGGCGAACCATGTTCCACGATCAGGCCGCCATCGGTGAAATAGATATGATCGGCCACCTCACGCGCGAAGCCCATTTCATGGGTGACGAGGATGCATGTCATCCCTTCTGCGGCGAGGTCCTGGATCGTCACCAGCACCTCCTTCTTGGTTTCGGGATCGAGCGCGGCGGTGACCTCGTCGAACAGCATCACCTTCGGGTTCATCGCCAGCGACCGCGCAATCGTTCGGGTTCATCGCCAGCGACCGCGCAATCG
>NZ_JBFTRC010000080.1:0-23420 GCF_056399325.1 Allobosea sp. 01N443 | reverse complement strand
GATTTCCTCGTCCCAACGCCGAAACGCGAGGACCATCTTGTCCGGCGTCAGCGGCACCTCGATCGGGTTGTTGGCGATCAGGTCGGCGTATTCGGGGCGCCCGAATTCCTCGATCGCCTTCTGGCTCTCTGGCGGCGCCATCGAGAGCGGCACATCCTTCACGGCCGGCCCCGGATAGAAGTAGCCTTCATCATAGGTGAACGCCTGCTGCTGCGGCGTCAGTGCGAAGCTGATCAGGTCGAGCAAGACGGCGAGCTTCTCGCTCGAGACGCCTTTCGGGATGTACATATACTGGGCATCCGAGACCCAATGGAAGCCCTTGAGCGCCTGGATCTTCGCTTCCTTCGGCACGATACCGAGGACGCGCGGGTTGATGTCCCATCCGGTGGTGGAGATGATAATGTCGCGCGAGCCGTCGCCGAACTCTTTCATGGTCGCGGCAGTGCCCGTCGGATAGTACTCAATGCCGTTGCCGAGCTCCTTCAGATAGGTCCAGGTTTTGTCCCAGCCATTGGCCGGATCCTTCGGGTCCTTGTCGCCGAGCAGATAGGGCAGGCCCATGATAAAGGTGCGGCCCGGGCCAGAATTGGCCGGTCGAGCATAGAGAAAACGGTTCGGGTTCTGCTTGGTGTAGGCAAGCAGTTCGTCCGCCGTGGTCGGCACGGCCTTAACGCGTGCCGGCATGTACTCAAGCAGCGGACCGGAGGGATAGTAGACCATGCACATGCCCTGGCCGGAACCGAGGTTGTGCATGTCGAGCGCCGGCTTCATCAGAACTTTGGCTGGGTCGGGGAGTGAGGCGGCATGCTCGGGCAGCAACGTCACCCAAAGTTTCTGCTCAATACCCGCGGCGAGTGCGTCGAGGCCGCCGATGACAAGGTCTATATCGACGCGATTGGCCTCCTGCATCGCCTTGATCTTGCCGGGCAGTTCCGGCGCCGGTGCTTTGACGAAGGTCATGCGCGAGACGAGGTTGGGCTTGGCCGCGCGATAGTTCTCCAGCGGCTTCTGTAGCAGGGCGAGGGCGCCGCCGACATCGATGATGTTCAGCGCCACCGGCGACTTCGGCAGCGGCAGGCTCTGCGCCAACGCGCCCGTGGCACCGGTAGCGCCCAGCGTCAGCGAAGCCACGCTACCCTCGACAAATTGTCGGCGCGATGGGCCGGTTTTGTTGGTCTGGTCTGTCATTGGTTCCCCTCCCTGGCATTGCCACAACTTCACTCGATCAACTCGAGTGTAGGTTCCCGCACCACGAGACCGGGCACGAAGATTAGACTCCTTGGACCGGGGCTTAAGCCCTCACTTCTGGCAACAATACCTGCTGAAGCGGTGGGCCGCATCAGGTCGATGATGTCGGATTGGCCTGTCTTGAACTGGCGCGACAACGGAGCTGCGAATAGGGAAGTCTCTGATCGCTTGCTCCCGCTGTGTTGCGTCGCTAAGGCCATCAAAGGCGCTGGTAGAACGTTACACCATACCGGTTGGCAGACAATCTGATTTAAAGGTGGGGCAAACATATGGTCGGGGTATCGGCAGAAGAGCTTTCGGCCTGGCTTACTGGGAGCCTACTGCCGGCTTGGCTCGCGCGGGCCTATGATCCGGAGCGCCGAGGCTATGCCGAATGGGTTCAGCCTAATGGAAGCATCATTGAAAGTGAGCGGCGCACGACGCTGGTTACGGCGCGAACGCTATACGTCTTCAGCCATGCCCATCTTCTCGGCGTACCCGGGGCGCTCGAAGCGGCGCGCCATGGCCTGTCCTTCCTGCTTAGTGCCTGCCGGGACAGCGATGGCCGGTTCATACATGCCTGCACGACCCAAGGTGAGATCATTGACGGCAAATCCGATTTGTACGATCTCGCCTTCGTCATCTTCGCGCTCGCCTGGTGCGCTCGTGCAATCGGAGAATCCGAACCGCTCGACCAAGGGGAAGCGGTGATGCGTTTTATCGAGACAGCCCTAGTCTCACCTTCCGGCGGCTTTCGCGAGGATACGCTCGGAACCCTGCCGCGCCGCCAAAACCCGCATATGCACCTGCTCGAAGCCTGCCACGCCATGGCGCAATCGTCCGGCGAAAAGCGCTGGCTTGAGCGCGCCGAGAGGATCGTGTGCCTGATGCAAGGGCGCTTCGCCGCGGACGGAACGCTCGGCGAGTTCTTCGACGACGAGTGGAAGCCCTTTGCCGGCGAGCAGGGTCGGATTCGCGAGCCCGGTCATCATTTCGAATGGACCTGGCTGCTCTATCACCACGAGCGCCTGACCGGTTCGGGCACTGCCCGGATGAGCGCACGGCAACTCTTCGCCTTCGGTGAGATGTTCGGCGCTGAAGCCGCCGGCAAGCCGGTGATCAACGAGGTCGATCAAAAAGGCGCGGTGCTCAACGGCGGGGCCCTGCTCTGGCCGCAGACTGAGTATCTCAAGGCGCTGGCGGCACGGCTCGAATTCGAGGATGACAACGACGCGACAAATCGGCTCAACGGCCATTTGCGCCTGATGTTCGAACGCTTCGTCGACGCGGATACCGGACTGTGGAGCAATCAGATCGATCGCCAAGGCTGGAGGGTGGCCGAGCCGATCCCGGTACGCGTACTCTACCATTTAGTGCTCGCAGTTGCAGATGTCTGCAGGGTGAAGCAGTCGCACAGTGCGAAATCGTGACCACGCGCACTATGTGTCCACCGATGAGAGTCGGCCGGCCCGGGACCGGCACCAAGCCGAGTTTAAGAGTGTTGTATTCGCCGACGGCCCGCAAGCCGAAGAGTAGGCCGGATACATATGAGCGACTTCCACCAGCCGAGAACGCTCGGGCGCGGCCGAGGTGAACGCCAAATATGACGGTGACTTGCCGCTCTCATTTTACAGATTTGTCCTCGAAACCTCGACGGAGATCACTTAAGCGCCGGGAACGTGATCAACTTTGCTCTGGCTCACGCTGCCCGAGCCGATCCCCCTTGTGTGGCAACCAGAAGGGGCGCATCTGCCGCCCGCGAGTTTCGGCCCGGAAAATCGCATCCATCAGAAATGCGATAACCTGCGGACTGGGATCCGGCTGTTGACGCCACCCACGACCTGATCCTCGCCTATGTCCCGCGCAGCGTCTGCAGTGTTCCCGTGCTGCCCGATACGCAATGGGCGAAGACCTTGTACCTCACGCTTGAAGGCGTGATGTTGGCACTTATAGAGCTTGCTCCCCGGTATCGAGCGCGTTTGTCGAACGTCAGGTCGGCGACGGCGCGGCGCAGCCGGGCGCTCTCCGCCTCGAGTTCGTCCATCCGCTTCACCTGATCCCTCTTCAGGCCGCCGAATTCACGGCGCGAGCGATAGTAACTCACCTCCGTCACGCCGATCGAACGGATCGCGTCGGCGACGGACTGGCCCTGCGAGACCAGCACATCGACCTGGCGCAGCTTCGCGACGATTCTTCAGGCTTATGGGCTTCTTCGCCATGGCGGGTACCGGCCAGGTCATCGTCGCGACCCATCACCGTCACTTGATTGATATCGCCCACCGGACGTGTTCCGAGGTCACCGTGCATGAGCTCCCGGCCTAACTTCGGGCTCCTCACCGCTTACTTCACGAAGTCTCTTCGGATCTCGCCGCCCGTCGCGGGATCAATCACCAGGCAATAGCCGCTCAGGCTGAGCGCCAGAATTCCGGCCTCACTTAGGCTGGTCTCGACAAACGTATCAGGCATGCTCGGTAAAGCTGCCCGCCACAACGCTCGGCCGGTTTTACCTATACAGAGCAAGTTCTCGAAGAGATTCGCCTTGCTGGAATCGGGCTCTATCAGAATGATGCATCGTTCGAGGCCGATGGGTATCGCCGACTTAATTGGGGCACCTCGATACAAGCCTTTCACCGCCAAGGATCCATCGCCGTTCCTTATGACGATGAAATTACCATTCGCTGTGAAAACGATCTCACCCATTGACTGCCACTCACGTCGCGACTGCGCCTCGATCGCGAGTATAACGCCCAGCGCCGCACCGTCTCATAGGAGACGACAATGCCACGCTCCAACGACATCTCTTCCGCCAGGCGAAGACTCAGGGGAAAGCAAAAATACAGCCACACCGCACGGACAATGATCGCTGGTGGAAACCGATGGCGCTTGTAGCTGCAGGGCGGACTCATGCCCGCGCTCTACACCGCTTACCGCCCCGCCGAAGTTAACGTGACAACGCCTCTGAGCACGTTGTACCCGCCTACTGAAACAGCGAGCTCAACGCTGCTGGCTCGCGGGATCAGAGACGCAGAGGAGGCACTGCGGATCGGAGCTATGGCAGGGAGGATCCACTACCGGATCACCAGTACAGGAATAGTCGTACTTGCCAACACCGCTGAAGTTTGGCTCCCGAGCACGACCTTCTGTACGCCACGCCGGCCGTGAGAGGACATCACGATGAGATCACAGCCCTTGAGCTTGGCAAATCGAACGATTGCCGCGGCTGGGGAAACATCGATCTCCTGTTCCAGATCTACCGAGACGCCGTGTTCGGACGCGCGTTGCTCAATGGAGGTAATGCGCTCCTTCATTAAAGCATCAATCTGCTGGCGGGCTGCACGCGCCATCTCCGGGCGCAGGGGCTCCGAAACGGTCAGCACGTGACTTTCGCCCCGAGCGGTTTGGCGAGCGCCAAGCCATGTTCGAGACCCTTGCGGGCGAGTTCGGAGTCGTCTGTGGCGATCAGAATGTGTTTGTACATTTGCCTCTCCGGTAGGAATTGCGCTGGCATCCTGGATGACATTGATCCGAAGACAATCGATCGCCGCAGTTACAAAAACCACAGTATCGAGCAGTTACAGCAGCACGAGGACTAGCAGGGTCACTATCAAAACCATCAGGTCGACGGCTATAACGACCATCCATTCCAGCCGTACTCCCACCAGCCGGTTCCACCGGGGCCTCAAAGCCGCAGATCGGAGAGAAACCTAGAAGTGGCTGGAGGCGCTCTGCTTGGCCTGAATGGCTATGCCAAGTTCCGTTCAATTGCGGATCGCGCAGCCTTGAAGGTCGCTTCTGCGTCCGGCACAGCGCCTTGCTGCTGTTCAAGAATGAGAAGGGCGATTTCGTAGATCTCCCTTATGTCGGCGGCCTGCAAAACGCCTTTTTGCACCAGGCAACGCAGGAGGCCGGCCATKGTTGCKGWGGAGACSAGGTYTGCTGCGGCGAYGCCATKCRAYGAGGCAACGGACATCGSGSGCTCATTGKGCYKCTGKATGYGCAGGTTCCGGCACGGTGTARCCGTCCGCTGCGTACRAMGTWATTTTGTTWCGCARCGTGCGGATGGMGATGCCGAGYAGMRAGGYGGCRTGGGTGCGGTTGCCGCCGGTTTCCCGSAGCGTGGCKAGGATCAGYTGGCGTTCGACAAAGGCWACTGGCAGGCCGACGAACTGATCYACGACGGRTCGCWCASCATCGAGCAGTTGCATGGTCACGGTCCTTTYCGAGCCCCCCAACYCTKMTGGACMCCTTAGAATGGCGCCCGCCGCGGTTAAGAAGCGGTAAATCGGCATGGGGCGGTAAGAGTGGACGCCGAGGGGATCGGCGCTCTCCGCCTCCCGTAGAGCTCCTGCCTGATCGTTATGGTCGGATGTTCACTGCAATAACCCGCGTGGGCAGTGGGGTTGCACGTGCGATCGCGATGGGCGCACGACCATCCGGCCGCCGCTGGTGCATCAGAAGCCTGGTGGACGCGCTCAACCGTTGCCCTGGCCATCGTATGCGCCGATGTCGCCGGCTGTTCCGGCCTGATGAGCGCCGACGAGGAGAGGACCTTTACTCGCGTACCGACGCTCATCAGCAAGATGGTTCAGCCGAGGCAGCGGAAACAAGGCGCACCGTCAAGACCATGCGCGACGGGTTCCTGGCGGAACTTACCAGCGTCATCAAGGCGGCCGAGTGCGCGGCGGAAGTCCGACAAAAATGCGCTGTGGCTGACCGGGACACGCGTTTCCGGAGGGATCCATGTGGCGACGTCATCGCTCAAGGCGCGACGTCTTCGGTGACGGCGTCAACATCGCGGCGCGTCTTCAGGAAGCTGCCGAACTGAGCGGATCCTCGGTTCCCGCGCGGTCCGCGGCGCGGATACCGAAGTGGATCGGCGCTGGCCTTGACACAGATCAAAATTGTATGATGCTATTAACATACATCGTATTCATATAGAAGACAACATGGCTGTTCGCTCTCTCTCCACCACGCTCAAGACGCTCGCGGTCTGCGATGTCATCGCGGCATCCCCAAAGCCAATGCGACTGCCCGATGTCGTCAAGGCGACAGGCGACCAGCGCGCCGCGGTCTATCAGCGGCTGCGTACGCTGGTGGATGCAGGCTTTCTCGAGCAGACGGTCGAGGGCGCGTTCCGRCTAGCGCTACGCTTTCAGTTCTACGCAGTGCGTGCCCTCGAGCAGGCCAATCTCGGAGAACGGACGACAGAATTGCTTCAGGAGATCGTAGCCGAGAGCGGCGAAACGGCGACGATTTCAGTGCTCGACGGCTATCATGCGGTCATTATCAACCGGGTCGAATCGCATCAGGTACTGCGTGCCGATCTCCGGGTCGGCGCACGCATGGCGCTGGGCGCTAGCGCGTCGGGCTCCGTGCTCGTCGCCTTCGGCTCGCTGGAAATGCGTGAACGGCTGCGCGAGCAGGGCATCGCGCTCCCTGACGACATCGCGCTGGCAGAGGTTCGCGAACGCGGCTTTGCCCTCTTCGCACCGACGGACCCGCAATTCGTCGCGGCGGTTGCTGCACCGGTTTTCGACGCGGCCGGCCAATGCATTGCCGTCATCGCGATCTCCGGCCCGACCACGCGGTTCGATCACGCGAACTGCGCGCCGATTGCGGTCAGCGCGGCGCAACGCTTCAGCGCTCAATTCGGGAATGCATGACATGTCGGCCCTGCCATTCTCCCTCGCCTCCAAGCCCGGTCCCTGGCAGCCGCGGGCCCTGATGCGATCCCCCTCCACGCTCATGCGACCGGAGATATTGGCCGCGATTCAACCGTCACGGATCAGTGCATCGCGGACCCTGATGGCTCGCGCCTCACATCAGCGCTGGCAGATCACCTGTCAGGATTTCGATATCGACGMGCGCGGTCGAGGCACGGCGCGCTACGGCATCGAGGCCGATGGCTGGCACTTCACCTTCCCAATCTTTTCGTTCGAGCCCTCAGGTCGCGAGCGCACTGGCCGCATCATCGGCCGGTCCTGGGACATGATGGGCGGTTTGATCGAAGGCAAACTTTCGGCCGCCGGCATCGAGCAACTTAGACAGGAACTGCCGAAGCTCTATGAGGGCCGCGCTACCCCGCAGACCTTGACCTGGGCGCGCTCGAACCGCTCGGGACGGCTGTTCGACCTTGCCGTCGACCATCTCGCATCCGGGCAACAGCCGCCCATCGCCGAGCTCGGCCGCACCTGCTACTTCATGCGCAACACCGGCATCGACGGCAACGGCACCTTCGGCACCAAGTCCTTCCTTGCCTTCGCGCCGGACCATCCGCTGCGAGCCTCGCTGCAAGCGCAAATGCTCACCGCCTATATGATGCGCGTCTTTGCCGGCGATCTCGTCCAGCATTTTGCGCGGATGAAGGGCGGCCCGGCGGCAGTGGCGATGCAGCCCGAGTTGCGCCGCTTCCTGGGTGTCGGCAACGGCTCGGCGCTGGGGCTGATGTTTTTCGTCAATAACCATCCTCGCCTGATCGACCGTTGGCTGACGATCCACGAGGAGGCCATCGCCCATGGCCGGTTGCTGCGTGTCGGTCCCGATGCTGCCCCGCTGGTTCAATTGGCGGCACTGCTCGACAAGGCAATCCTGGCGCGGCGCCAGGATCGGGCCGAATATGAAGCCTTCGCGCCAAGCAGCATCGTCGCTGACGACCTCGCCATCATCCGCCGCGAACTCGGCCAGTTGATCGAGCGCGTGCGCGCCGGCTGCGCCGAGGCGACCCCACTCGTCGACTTCACCGCTTCGCTCRACGGCCGCGTCAATCGCGAGGCCCACGAAACGCTACTGTCTCTCATCATCGAACTCGTGCCCGAAATCGCCGATGGCCTGGCACAAACTCTCGTGATCGATGAGGATCTCGCCGGCCGCCCCGAAATGCCGATCGGACGGCTACAAGAGATCCTGAGGGCCGATTACAGCTGGGCCTTCGATCTCGATCTCGTCTCCGAGCGCTCACAGCGCTACGTCTGGTACAAATCGCGCACGGCCGAGGAGCCGCGTCGTGGACCACGCGAAGAGATCGGCGCGGCTCATAATCTTGGCCTCGATCTGCCGCGCCTCGTCGTTGCACTCGATCGCGATCTCGCTGCCGCCGATCCCCGCCTCAGCGTCGCGCGCTTCCTCATGGCGCACCCATTGCACCGGCAGATCGTGATCCGCATCCAGGCGCTTGCTGGACTGCCCTATCACTCGCCGCATGCCGACATCATGGGCGAGGACTTCGTTCCGGCGCATATCACCCGGCTCTTGAACGTCGGCATCCACGGTATCGACAAGGCCCGCGACTTCCTGAACCGCAATCTGCGCGGCGTGATCTTCCACGGCGCCCCGACCCCCGAAGATCTCGCCTCGGGGAGCGCCGCTTCCCATTGGTTCTATCCCGCGGAGCCTCAGGCATGATGCTATCCGAAACGCTGATCCTGTCCGTGCGCGAACTCCRGCTCATTCTGGAGCGACTGGTTCAGGCCGCCGGCACGCCCGCTGGGCTATTACCCTCCGTGCGCGATTGCGCATTCTATTCCGCCGTGCTGCCGGGGCCAGGTCTGTCTGGCATCGCACAGCAGATAGAGCACGTGCGTGCGAGCGGCGTTGCCCCGCTCGCCGATGTCAGCACTGACGGCGAATTGACGATAGACTGCGGCGGCCAGCATGCCTGGATGGTGGCCGAGACGCTGCTTGACTTGGCTGTCGAGCGCTTTCGGTTGACCGGCCGGGGGGAGGTTTTGGCGCTCAATCTCACAGAGCCCCCCGAATTGCGCGTCGTATCGGGGCTTGCTGAGCGTTTCGGCCTCGCGGCTATCGTCGAGCCGAAGGGCAACGGTGCCCAAGTGTCGTTGATGGACCGCCCCGCGGCGAAGCGCCGTGCCATCGACATGGTTCGCCATGACGGCCTCTCCGCTGCGGCGTCGAGTTGGTGGCCGCTCTACAAGGCATCGCATGATGCCCTGATGCCCGATTCCTTCGAGAGCCGCCGACATGCTGGCACCGTGCGGGTAGAGGCAGACGGACGCGTCGTTGGTCGCAATGACGAGGACGAGACCGATCTATCGATGCTGACCGCCGATCCGTCCCGGCTTCAGCCCAATCCTGTTTCCTCCGCTTCGTAAAGGCGCGCCCCGATGCTGATAGACGGTTTGCAATGTGGTTTCTTTGACCGCGGCGTATTCGAAGATCTCAAGGCCGGCGGGTTCAGTTGCGTCACACCGACGCTCGGCTTTTGGGAGGGCGCGATCGAGTCCTTTGATTCTGTCGCGAAATGGCGCGATCTCGAGCGCGCCAATGCTGATCTGATGACGATCGTGCGGAAGACGGACGACATTCTCGCGGCCGAGCGCGATGGCAAGGTCGCGATGTTGCTGGGTTACCAGAACACCAATCTGCTCGATGGCCGGATCCGTTATGTCGAGCTCTTCGCCGATCTCGGCGTCAAGGTCTTGCAGCTGACCTACAACAACCAGAACGAGCTCGGCTCTAGCTGCTACGAGAGGGTCGATCCTGGCCTTGCACGCTTTGGCCGTGAGGTTGTCCGGGAGATGAACCAGTGCGGCATGCTGATTGATCTCTCACATGTCGGCGACCGGACCACGCTCGATACGATCGAATGGTCGCAGAAGCCGGTCTCGATCACCCATGCCAACCCGGCCTCCGTCTTCCCGCACAAGCGCAACAAGACGGATGCAATCATCAAGGCACTCGCTGAAAAGGGCGGCGTCATCGGCTGCGCAGCCTATCGCAACATAACGCCGGAGCCGGCCTGCGACAGCGTCGATGCCTGGGCCCAGATGGTGGCGCAGACCGTCGAGATTGCCGGTATCGACCATGTCGGCCTCGGCACCGACTTTAGCCACCATTCCAATCAGGTCTACCTCGACTGGATGCGCTCGGGCCGCTGGACCCGCTCTGTGCAGTACGGCGCCGCCTCGGCGGCCAAGCCCGGCCCCAGTGAGAAGCCGGCCTGGCTCAAAAGGATCAGCGGCCTGTCCGATGTCGGACCGGCGCTGGCGCGGGTCGGTTTCCACGCAGCCGAAGTCGAGAAGATCACCTCCGGCAACTGGCTTCGCCTCTATCGCGCAACGATCGGTTGAGAGGATAGCACCATGGCTAGGACCGTACTGACTCCACCGCGGACCACGCGCCGCGCCCTGCTATCGATGCTTGGGAGCGGCATCGTCGCGATGCCCTTCATCCGGAAAGCCCGCKCCGCCGACACCCTCTATATCAACACCTGGGGCGGTCCCTGGGAAGAAGCAGCGCGCGCGATACTCTTCAACCCGTTCACGGCGGAGACCGGAATCGAGATCCGCACGATCGCGCCGGTCTCCTTCGCCAAGCTGGCGGCGCAAACRCGGACTGGTATCTATGAATTCGACGTGACGACGCTCGGCGTCGCTGAACTCGGCCGCGCCAATCACGCCAAGCTGATCGACACCTATGACGAGAGCAAAATTCCGGCGTCGTCGCTCTGGCCCGGCGCGGTGACACTGAACGGCATCAACTCCCATGCCTTCGCCAACATCATCGCCTACCGCCGCGATAAAATATCCAATGGCGGCCCGAGGAACTGGGCGGATTTCTGGGACACGACCAAATTTCCGGGTTCGCGCAGCCTGCAGAACTATCCCGCACGCGTGCTTGCCTTCGCATTAATGGCTGATGGCGTCGAGCCTGCGAAACTGTTTCCCTATGATCTCGACCGCGCCTTCAAGTCGCTCGACAGGATCAAGAAGGATGTCCGCGTCTGGTGGAGCCAGAGCCCGCAATCCCAACAATTGCTGCGCGATGGCGAGGTCGAATTGATCGGGATGTGGAACACCAGCGCGCAGACGATGGTCGACCAGAAGCAGCCAATCGAACTCGTCTTCGACCAGGCCGTGATCGATGTCGCGACCTGGGTGGTAGCGCGCGGCTCTCCGAGGGCGAAGAACGCTTGGCGTTTCATCGAGTTTGCCGTGGGGCCAGAGCGGCTCGCGCAGTTCGCGCAGAAGAACAATTACGGCCCGATGAACCCCGCTTCGTTCAAATACCTGTCGCCCGAGGTCATCAGCCATATGCCGACCTCCCCCGAGAACCTGCCGAAATCCGTCATCCTCGATGCCGAGAAGCTACTGCCTCAGCTCGACACAATGGCCAAGCGCTTCGAACAATGGCTCTCGACTTGACCCTATCCCCCCCTGCGCAAGGCCGCGCCTGGAGCGCGGCTGGATGGGGCAAAGCCCTGTTCCGGCCGCCCTTCCTGCTCTATGCGCCGGCGACCCTGTTCCTGGCAGTGTTCTTCCTCGCACCGCTGGGCCTCGTCGTCTGGATGAGCGTGAGCGAACCGACGGTCGGCTTCGACAACTACGCTGAGTTCTTCGCCTCGAAATACGATCTCAACGTCCTGATGCGCACCTTCCAAACGGCACTGATCGTCACGATCACCAGCCTCGTCTTCGCTTATCCCGTGGCTTACGTCGCGGCCCGAAAGGGTGGCGCAGTCGGCTCCTTCCTACTTGGCATCGTGGCGCTGAGCTTCTGGACGAGTTTTCTTGTGCGAACCTATGCCTGGATGGTGATCCTGGGTGCGCGCGGGCCTGTTGTCGGACTCCTGGTCGCGCTTGGCGTCACCCCGCCGCCGCGTCTGCTCTTCACCACTTTTGCTGCGACCTTCGCCATGGCTCATATGTTGGTACCGTTCATGGTCCTGGCGCTGTATGCCGTCATGAAGCGCATCGACGAGGTGTATATGCGTGCGGCAGCCAGCCTCGGCGCCCGGCCGCTCAAGGCATTCCTGACGGTTTATCTGCCGCAAAGCCTGCCCGGCGTCCTCAATGGTGCGACGCTCGTCTTCATTACCTGCCTCGGCTTCTATGTAACGCCGACGCTGATTGGCAGCCCGCAGGACAAGATGATCGCCGGCCGCATCGGCCAGCAAATCGAGCAGCTTCTCGAATTCGGCGCGGCTTCAGCAACCTCGATGGTCCTGCTCGCCGCGGCGGTGGCGCTCTTCGTGGTCTATGATCGCCTGTTCGGCATCGAAAAGATGTGGAGGTGAGATGTCGCGCTCCACGGTGATCATCGCGGTGGCCGTCGCGATCCTGCTAGCCGGGCCGATGTTCATCGTCGTGCCTATGTCCTTCAGCACCGCGCCATCACTTGAGTTTCCGCCGCCTGGCTACTGGCTCGGCTACTATCGGCACTTCTTTTCCGATCCCAACTGGACCGGTCCGGTCTTGAATAGCTTCCTGATCGGGCTCGGCACCATGGTCTTGGCGATGCTGCTCGGCGCTCCCGCTTCCTTCGCGCTAGTGCGCTATCGGTTTCGCCTCCGGGCGCTGTTCCGGCTCATCGTGATGATGCCGTTGATTGTGCCGCATATCGTAATGGCACTGGGCTATTATAGCTATTTCGGTTCGCTCGGGCTGGTCCAGAGCATGACCGGCGTGATCCTCGCCCATGCCTGTCTGTCGATCCCGGTCGTGGTGTTGACCTTGACCTCGGCGCTGGTCAATTTCGATCGCCGGCTTGAGAACGCCGCGGCGAATCTGGGCGCCCGGCCGCTGACGACCTTCCGGTTGGTGACGTTTCCGATCTTGCGCCCGGCCTTCTTCGTGGCTGCGCTGTTTGCCTTCATCCATTCCTTCGACGAGGCAGTGATCGCGATCTTCATCTCCGGTCGCGACAGCGCGACCTTGCCTCGCCAGATGTTCAACAGCTTCCAGATGGAAGCCGACCCCGCCATTTCCGCCGCATCCTCGCTGCTGCTGGCTGCCGTTCTGGCCGCGCTCGGTGCGCAGTTCGCCGCCCGGCTCGTGCGTAAGCAACGGCCTGCGCACTCCTGAGACGCTGGAGCCTTCCGATGGAAACCGCCCGTTCGCTGTCGCTGAAATCGGTGACCAAGAGCTATCTGCCAGGGCAAAATGCGGTCGAGGCCATCGACCTCGATGTCGCACCTGGTGAGTTCATCTCCTTCCTTGGCCCCTCCGGTTCCGGCAAGACGACAACGCTGATGATGATCGCGGGATTTGCGCGTCCGACGCGAGGCGAGATCAGCATCGCCGGGCGCCAGATCGATGCAGTCGAGCCCTACGACCGCAATATCGGGATGGTATTCCAGAATTACGCTCTGTTTCCTCATATGAACGCGGCGCAGAATGTCGGCTTTCCCTTGCGCATGCGTGGCGTCGCCAAGGTGCCGGCGCAAGCCAAGGTTACGGCCGCGCTCGCGATGGTCGGCCTCGCCGAATATGCTGGCCGGGCCCCGGCCGAGCTTTCCGGCGGCCAGCAGCAGCGCGTTGCATTAGCGCGCGCCCTCGTCTTCCAGCCTGACCTCGTTCTGCTCGACGAGCCCCTGGGAGCGCTTGACAAGACTTTGCGGGAACAAATGCAGATGGAGTTGAAGCGCATCCACCGCGAGCTTGGCGTCACGATGGTCTACGTGACCCACGATCAGACCGAGGCAATGGCCATGTCGGACCGCATCGCTGTGTTCAACCGGGGTCGCATTGAGCAGATCGGGACGCCGAGCGAGGTTTACTTCACGCCGAAGACGCGCTTCGTCGCCTCCTTCGTCGGGGATAGCAATCTACTCTCGGGTAAGACACGCGAAAGTGGCCTCGTCGATGTTGCCGGCATCGGCCCGATCGCGACCAGCGCCGAGCACGTTCCGCCTGGCAAAGACGTCAGCATACTCGTCCGCCCTGAAACAATCCGGCTCAGCTCCGAACGTGCGGAACTATCGCCGTTGCGAAATTCAATCACCATCGCGGAGATAGTGAACTATGGCGATAGCGTCCTTGTCCTCGGGCGCAAGGCCGGCCAGGAACTGCGGATCCGGGTCCCCAGCATGGAAATGCCGGACCTGCGTCGGGGCGATGAATGCGACATAGAATGGGCCCCCACCCGCATCCATGTGATCGAGCACTGACGCCGCAACGATTGCTATGTAGCACCGTGTAGCTCGGCTCAGGATCGGATGATCTGCGTATTTTAGGGATGAGAGAGGATGCAGCTGTGCTCATGCCTGTCGTGCGCGAGCAAGTTGGCGCGGACACCTCGGCACTGCCTGCTGCCAGAGGGTTTTTGCTGATGGAGAACCGGGATATGAGTCCTTCGTCGTCTGGCATTTGATCTGCCAACAAAGCCAAGATCGAGGGGAGCGCTCGAGGATCGATCGCAGCTTCGTTGATTTAGCTACGCGTGTGTCGGGTAAAATACCGCAGGGATCAATCTCCGGCTCCAGGCTGAACTTCGCCTGTACCAATGCATTGGTCCGGATCGCGCTAATTCCGGTCATTGAGAGATCGCCCGGAATATTTATGCGCCATTTGATTTGCGAACTGAAGCCAAAGGGAAAGAGAAGTGACTATTTGTCGCTTCTGACGGAAGCGGATATTCGTTGGATCCTTGGCCGTGCTGCTATGCACGTGAATGCGCTTCGACGAGCGGGATGCTCTTGGTCACGACAAAGGTGTAGTATCGCTCGATCCCGATCGCGGGGTCGAGCAGCCTGTCGATCAGGCGCTGATAGCTGTCAATGTCTGGCACGACCACGCGCATGATGTAGTCGATGCCTCCGCCGGTGGCATCGCAAGCGACGATCGCCGGTTCCCTCGCCACCGCCTCCTCGAAGCGACGGAAATCCGCCTGCTGATGGCTCTTCAGGCTGATCTCGACGATCACCGTGGTGCGCGGCGCCGCCACCCCGAGATCGACGATGGCGGTATAGCCCTTGATCACGCCGGCCTCTTCCATCCGGCGCAACCGCTCCCAGCAGGCCGCCGGCGACAGCGCGACCGTTTCGGCGAGTTTGAGCTTGGTCATGCGGCCGTCACGCTGCAGGGCTGCGACGATCTTGAGATCGATGGGATCGAGCTTCATCTTCGGTGACCGCACGTGCATAATGTCATGAATTCTGACTCCTAAGAACGAGACAATCCCATGTTCCGTCAAGCCGCGCGGCCTTCCGGCAACAGGCTTTCTCCGGTTGTGGAGAAGGCCGTCGAATGGCACCCGGTCCTGACGAAGCAGAGGGGCGCGACCAAGCATGCCGCGCTGACCGAGCGCATCATCGGCGACATAAGCGCCGGCGTTCTGAAGCCGATGGACCGGATGCCAACCCATCGCGACCTCGCCCGCGAGCTCGGCATCTCCGTCCAGACCGTCAGCCTCAGCTACAAGGAGGCCGAGCGACTCGGCTATCTCAGCGGCGAGGTCGGGCGCGGGACCTTCGTGAAGAGCCGTGTCACYGAGCAGGCAGGGCGGCTGATGCTCGACCGCAGCCCGACGCAGATCGTCGACCTCTCGATCGTGCGCGGGGTATATCTCGATGCGCATGAGGCGGCCTCGCGCCAGGTGCTGGCCGCGTTGGCCGAGGGCGACACCAGCGCCTTCATGCGGCCGTGCCGGCCGATCGCGGGCCTCGACCGCCATCGCGAAGCGGCGCGGCTTTGGCTCGGGCCGCTCGGCGTGGAGACATCAGCCGAGCGCATCCTGATCACGAACGGTGCCGCGCACGCGCTCTTCCTGGCTCTCGCCTGCGTGGTCCGCGCCGGCGACCTCGTGCTGACCGAGAACCTGACCGATCATGGAGTCATC
Source organism: Allobosea sp. 01N443 (assembly GCF_056399325.1). Taxonomy (NCBI): domain Bacteria; kingdom Pseudomonadati; phylum Pseudomonadota; class Alphaproteobacteria; order Hyphomicrobiales; family Alloboseaceae; genus Allobosea; species Allobosea sp. 01N443. Next base: position 7,619 of record NZ_JBFTRC010000080.1, on the reverse strand, counting down.
GGCCTCGCCAATGTTCTCGGTTTCAGCCTCAGGGGCCTGCCGACCGATGAGGAAGGCGTTCGCCCCGATGCGGTCGAGGCAGCGTGCCGTGCTGGCGGTGTGCGTGCGCTGGTCCTCATCCCGACGCTGAACAATCCGACGAGCCATGTCGCTGGCCCCGAGCGCCGCCGCGCCATTGCCGAGATCGCGCAGCGCCACGGCGTCTTCGTCGTCGAGGACGAGGTCTACAAGCCGCTCATACCCGAGCCGCTCCCGTCGATCACAGCGATGCTGCCGGATCTCGGTTTTTTCCTCACCAGCTTCACCAAGACGGTGCTGACCGGCCTGCGCGTCGGCTATCTGGTCGTGCCGCCGCAATACTCGATCCGCGCTGCCTCGATCCTGCGCGTGACGAGCTGGAGCGGCACCTATCTGCCAGCCGAGATCGCGACGCGCTGGGTCGAGGACGGTACGGCGGAAAGGCTGCTCGCCGTCCAGCGCGAGGAGGCCAAGGCGCGCCAGCACATCGTGACGGAGACACTCGGGAGCCACGTCGCCTCGAGCCATCCGCTCTCGCTCTGCGCCTGGCTCAAGGTGCCCACGCATTGGACCGAAGACAGCCTGGTGCGCTCGCTCGCCGACCGGCGCGTGGCGGTGACGCCGTCCGATCCCTTCGTGGCCGGCGTCGGCCATGGCGGCGGCATCCGCATCTGCCTTGGTGGGCGGATGAGCCATGAGCTGCTGACCCGGACGCTGACGAGTGTACGCCAGACTTTCGAGCAGCTTCCGCCGGTCTTCGATATCGGCGCGATCGGCTGAGAGCTGCGGCCGCAAACGGCACGGTCTTCTTCGCGTCATTGCCGCGTGCGGGCTGCTCCCGTTATGATTGAATCATTACAATATAATAATTGACATGAAATTTTCTCCCTCGCAGCATGACAAGCGAGAGGGAAATGAAGGTGATCAAACCGCATCTTGCCACTGCCGAAGCAGATCGGCCGGCCGCTCCGCCGGCCTCCCTGGCCTTGCCCGACATCGAAGCCGCAGCGGCGCGTATCGCCGGCCGGGTGGCGCGCACGCCGCTCGTCGCCTCGGCCTTCCTGAGCCGACTGTGCGGCCAGCCCGTCCATCTAAAGCTCGAAACCCGCCAGCCGATCGGCGCCTTCAAGCTTCGCGGCGCGATGAACGCGGTGCTGGCTTTGGACGAAGATCAGCGCCGGCGCGGGCTCGTGACCGCGTCCACCGGCAATCATGGCCGCGCGGTTGCCTACGCTGCCCGGGAGCTCGGCGTTGCCGCCACGATCTGCATGTCGACGCTGGTGCCGACGAACAAGGTCGAGGCGATCCGCTCGCTCGGCGCCGAGATCCGCATTATCGGCCATTCTCAGGACGATGCGCAGGTCGAAGTCGAGCGTCTGGTCGCCGAGCACGGGTTCACCCCGATCCCGCCCTTCGACGATCCTGACGTCGTTGCCGGCCAGGGCACGATCGGGCTCGAACTGATCGAGGATCTGCCCTCGCTCGCCTGCGCACTGGTCCCGCTCTCGGGCGGCGGGCTCGCGGCCGGCGTCGCGGTGGCAGTCAAGGCGCTGCGGCCTTCCGTCAGGATCGTCGGCATCTCGATGGAGCGCGGCGCCGCCATGGCCGCGGCGATCGTGGCGGGCCGGCCGGTCGAGATGGCCGAGGAGGAAACGCTGGCGGATTCACTCGGCGGCGGCATCGGCCTCGCCAATCGGGTCACCTTCGCCCTGTGCCGCGATCTCATCGACGAGGTCGTGCTGCTGAGCGAAGCGGAGATCGCAGCCGGCATCCGTCACGCCGCACGCGAGGAGGGCGAGGTTGTCGAGGGGGCCGGGGCGGTCGGCATCGCCGCCCTGCTCGCCGGCAAGGTCAGCCCGCCAGGCCCGGCGGCGCTCATCGTCTCCGGCCGCAACATCGATGAAGCCGCGCACCGGCGCATCGTCTCGGGAGCCACCGCATGAGCCGTATGCTCGTCCTCACCGAGGCGGAATTGCGCCGCGTCGTCAGGCTCGATGCGAGCGCGGTCGCTTGTGTCGAGGAAGCCTTCGCAGCGCTCGCCACCGAGCCCGTCGCCATGCCGCCGATCCTGCGGCTCGACATTCCCGACTATCGCGGCGAGGTTGACGTGAAGACGGCCTATGTGCCGGGCCTCGACGGTTTCGCGATAAAGGTCAGCCCCGGTTTCTTCGACAATCCCAAGCTCGGCCTGCCCAGCCTCAATGGGCTGATGATCCTGTTCAGCGCCCGCACCGGCCTCGTCGAGGCGCTGCTTCTGGACAATGGCTATCTCACCGATGTGAGGACGGCCGCCGCCGGAGCCGTCGCGGCGCGTCATCTTGCTCGGCCCGATGCTGCGGTCGCCGCGATCTTCGGTGCCGGAATGCAGGCGCGGTTCCAGCTCGAAGCGCTGGCGCTGGTGCGGCCGATCCGCGAGGCGCGGATCTGGGCACGTGATCCGTGCAAAGCCGGTGAGGCCGCGACGGACCTCTCCCGGAAGCTCGGCTTTTCCGTCACCGCCGTGGCTGATCCTCAGGCCGTCGCGCGCGGTGCCGATGTCATCGTCACCACGACGCCGGCGCCACAGCCGATCCTGCTGGCGGACTGGCTCGAGCCCGGCCAGCATATCACCGCGATGGGCTCCGACAGCGAGCACAAGAACGAGATCGATCCGGTCATCTTCGCCCGCGCGACCTATGTTGCCGATCGCCTCAGCCAGACTCGGCGCCTCGGCGAGCTCGCATCTGCGATCCGCGCCGGTCTGGCTACGAGCGACCAGAGCTTCGCCGAGCTCGGCGAGGTCATAGCCGGCAAGCGTCCCGGCCGGTCGCGTACCGACGAGATCACCTTCGCGGACCTAACCGGCACGGGCGTGCAGGACACCGCGATCGCCAATCTTGCCGCCGCCCGCGCCCGCGATGTCGGCGCCGGGCAGACCATCGACACCAGAGCCGAAGCGGGAGACGCCGCGTGACCGTGACCCTGAATTTCACCCGCGAGGAATATGCCGAGCGCCTCGCCAAGGCCCGCGCCGCCATGGAGCGGGCTGGCGTCGAGCTGATGATTGTCACCGACCCGTCCAACATGCATTGGCTCACCGGCTATGACGGCTGGTCGTTCTACGTCCACCAATGCGTGCTCGTGCCGCCGACGGGCGAGCCAATCTGGTATGGCCGCAAGCAGGACGCGAATGGCGCGAAGCGCACCGCCTATCTCGCCCACGACAACATCATCGGCTATCCCGACCACTACGTTCAATCGACCGAGCGCCACCCGATGGATCTGCTCGCGCAGATCATTGCCGAGCGCGGCTGGGACAGGCTTCCTATCGCGGTCGAGATGGACAATTACTACTTCTCGGCGGCGGCGTTCGCCTCGCTGCGGACGCACCTGCCGAATGCCCGTTTCAAGGATGCCGGCGGGCTGGTGAACTGGCAGCGCGCGGTCAAGAGCAATACTGAGCTCGACTACATGCGCAAGGCCGGCCGCATCGTCGAGCTGATGCACCAGCGCATCGTCGAGGTCGTCGAGCCCGGCATGCGCAAATGCGACCTCGTCGCCGAGATCTACGATGCCGGCATCCGCGGCACGGCCGAGTTCGGCGGCGACTATCCGGCGATCGTGCCGCTGCTGCCTTCGGGCGCCGACGCCTCAGCTCCGCACCTGACTTGGGACGACAAGCCGATGCGATCAGGCGAAGGCACTTTCTTCGAGATCGCCGGCGCCCATAAGCGTTACCACTGCCCACTGTCGCGCACCGTCTTCCTGGGCAAGCCGACACAGGCTTTCCTCGACGCCGAGAAAGCGACGCTCGAAGGCATGGAAGCCGGCCTCGCCATAGCGAAACCCGGCAACACCTGCGAGGACATCGCCAACGCATTCTTCGCGGTGCTGAAGCGGTACGGCATCATCAAGGACAACCGCACCGGCTACCCGATCGGTCTGTCCTATCCACCCGATTGGGGCGAGCGCACCATGAGCCTCAGGCCCGGCGACCGGACCGAGCTCAAGCCCGGCATGACCTTCCACTTCATGACCGGCCTCTGGCTCGAGGACATGGGGCTCGAGATCACGGAGAGCATCGCGATCACGCAGACCGGCGTCGAGTGCCTGTCGAACGTGCCACGCCAGCTCTTCGTCAAGGGGTAAGGGCATGTCGATCGCCTCGCCCCGTCCCTCGCCAGTGACGCCTACGATCGACCTATCGGCGAAGGGCGTTCAGCACGGCCATCTGCGTCTGCCGTATAGCCGCGATGACAGCGCCTGGGGCTCGGTGATGATCCCGATCTGCGTCGTTGCGAGCGGGGAGGGGCCGACCGCGCTTTTGACCGGCGCGAACCATGGCGACGAATATGAGGGCCCGGCGGCACTGTTCGAGCTGGCGTGCACGCTCGACCCGGCGACAATTTCGGGCCGGGTCATCATCCTGCCGGCGCTGAACTACCCCGCCTTCCGCGCGGGGACGCGGACCTCGCCGATCGACAAGGGCAATCTCAACCGCAGTTTTCCGGGCCGCCCGGACGGCAGTGTCACCGAGAAGATCGCCGACTATGTCACGCGCCATCTCGTGCCGCTCGCCGATATCGTGCTCGACTTCCATTCGGGCGGAAAGACGCTCGACTTCCTGCCCTATGCGGCGGCTCATGAGCTGCCGGACAAGGCGCAGGAGGCGCGCTGCTTTGCGGCGGTTGCCGCCTTCTCCGCGCCGTACTCGATGAAGATGCTGGAGATCGACGCCGTCGGCATGCTTGACACCACGGTCGAGGAGATGGGCAAGGTCTTCGTTACGACCGAGCTCGGCGGCGCCGGGACGGCAACTGCCCGCAGCATCGGCATCGCTCGGCGCGGTGCCGGGAACCTGCTCAGGCATGCCGGCATCCTCGCAGGAGCGCCCGAGACTGCGCCGACCCGCTGGCTCGACATGCCCTCCGACGACTGCTTCACCTTCGCGCAGGATGACGGGCTGATCGTCTTCCAGCACGATCTCGGCGAAGCCGTGCGGGCCGGCGAAGTGATCGCCCGGGTTCATCCCGTTGGAAAAACCGGGCTCGCCCCGGCCGAGTACCAGGCTGCCATGGATGGCATCCTCGCCGCCCGTCACATCCCCGGGCTGATCAAGGCGGGCGACTGCCTTTGCGTCCTCGCCGCGCTGCGGGAGGCACCCTGACCCGTTCGGCCGGGCGACCGGCCCAAGCCAAGCCGCCGGCGCGAAGACGCCAGAGAAGCCGAAGCAATCGGCATGCGGAGAAACATCAACCAGAGGAGAATGCAGATGCCGTTTCTGAAGATTGCCGGAATCTCCGCCATGGCTCTCGCCATCGCCCTGTCCGCGGCTGGCGCCACCAGCCTCAAGGACGTCAAGGACCAGGGCTATATCCGCGTCGCGACCGCCAACGAGCTGCCCTATTCCTACATGAAGGATGACGGTACCTCGGCCGGTATCGGCCCCGACGTCGCCAATGCCGTGCTGAAGAAGCTCGGTGTCGCGGAGGCCAACTGGTCCGTCACGCCGTTCGGCACTCTGATCCCCGGCCTCAAGGCCAAGCGCTTCGATTTCGTCGCCGCCGAGCAGAACATCTCGCCGGAGCGGTGCAAGCAGGTCTCCTTCACCGAGCCGAACTCCTCCTATGGCGAGGGTTTGCTGGTGAAGAAGGGCAACCCGAAGAAACTGACGACCTATGCCGATATCGCCAAGGATCCGTCGCTGAAGGTCGCGGTCGTGTCCGGGGCGAACAATATCGACTTCCTGCGCGCCGTCGGCGTCAAGGACAGCCAGGTGATCTTCATCACCGCCAATGCCGACGCGCTCGCCACCGTACAGAGCCGCGCCGACGCCTATGCCGCGACCGAACTCACCGTCGCCTCGCTCGCCAAGGGCCAGGCCAATGTCGAGCAGGTCGCGCCCTTCAGCGACCCTGTGGTCAACGGCAAGCCGGTCCGCAATTTCGGCGGCTTCGCATTCCGGTCCGAAGACAAGGAGCTGCGCGACGCCTTCAACGCCGCCTTGGTCGAGTTCCGCAAGACTGACGATTACAAGAAGATCCTCGGCACTTACGGGCTGTCGGAAGCCAGCATCAAGGCAGCGGCGGAGCGCAAGGTCGAGGACCTCTGCGCCGGCAAGTAAGGCTAGCTGACATCGTTCCGCCCGCCCCGATGGCGGGTGGAGCTCCACACCTCTTAAACGCTTTCGCGGAGCCTACTGGATGGAGTGGCTGTCCTATCTGCCCGCATTGTCGCGCGGTGCCCTCGTCACTGCCGGGATCACCTTGTCGGCGATCGCGATCGGCGCTGTCGCCGCCTTTGCGGCCGGCATCGCCCGCGTCGAGGGCGGGCGCGTGCTGGCGACGATTGCCCTTTGCTACACCGAGCTCTTCCGCGGCACCTCGCTGTTCGTCCAGCTGTTCTGGTTCTACTACGCCCTGCCGCTCTTAGGGATAAGCTTTGAGCCGGTCGCCACCGGTATCCTCGTGCTCTCGCTACACGTCGGCGCCTATGGCTCCGAGATCGTCCGCGGCGCGCTTCAATCGGTCTCCGTCCAGCAGCACGAAGCGGCGCGGGCGCTGAATTTCGGCCGCACCCAGACGCTTCTTCACATCACCTTGCCGCAGGGGCTGGTCGAGATGATGCCGGCCTTCGGCAATCTCGCCATCGAGACCCTGAAACTATCCTCGCTGGTGTCGCTGATCTCGATCGCTGACCTGACCTTCCGGGCGCAATCGATCCGCAACCTCACCCTCGATAGCGCCGGCGTCTACAGCCTGACGCTCGTCGGCTACTTCGCGATGTCGCTGGTGCTGATGTTGATCATGCGGCTGATCGAACGGCTGGTCCGGCGCGGCGCCGCCTTCCCGCGCGCGGCCCATTCGTGAGGCTGATGGCATGATGTACGGCTTCGAATGGGATACGACGACGCCACTGACCTACGCGTCCTCGATCCTGCCGATTATCCTGATCGGGCTGACGGTGACGCTGCAGGCGGCTGCTGCAGGCTTTGCGATCGCGCTGGTGCTCGGCCTTGTCTTCGCGCTGCTGCGCCGCAGCCGTTTTGCGGCCGTGTCCTGGACGACGGCCATCGTCGTCGAGTTCCTGCGCGACACGCCGCTCTTGGTGCAACTCTTCTTCCTCTACTACGTGCTCCCGGACTATGGCGTCACGCTGCCGGCCTTCCTGACCGGGGCGATCGCGCTCGGGCTGCAGTATTCGGCCTATACCTCCGAGGTCTACCGCGGCGGTATCGAGGCCGTGCCGCGCGGGCAATGGGAGGCGGCGACCGCGTTGAACCTCTCCCGGATGCAGACCTATCGCGACATCGTCGTGCCGCAGATCGTGCCGCGCATCTTGCCGGCGATGGGCAACTATCTCGTCGCGATGATCAAGGAGACGCCGGTGCTCTCCGTCGTCACCGTGCTTGAGATGATGGGGCTCGCCAACATGATCGGCGAGCGCACCTTCGAATATCTGGTGCCGCTGACCCTGGTCGGCCTGATCTTCCTCCTCCTCACGCTGATCTGCTCGGCCGGCCTGCACCGGCTGCACAAGGCGCTGCCGAAAGCAGGGATCCCGCTGCGATGACCGAGACCTCTCAGGCGCCCATCATCGAGTTCGCCGGCGTCACCAAGCGC
>NZ_JBFTRC010000079.1:0-23422 GCF_056399325.1 Allobosea sp. 01N443 | reverse complement strand
GCGCGACATCCACAGGCCGACAAAGGCCCCTGCCCCGACGCCGCGCGCCCGCAGCGCGCGCGCCACCTTGTCGGCGCGGGCGTCGAGCTMGGCATAGGTGACGCGCTCGGCTGCGAAGATGATGGCTGTATGCTCAGGCGTCCGCCGGACGGATGCCTCGAAGATCTCGCCGAGCAGTTCGTCGCGCAGGAGCGAGGGCTCCACGGCGCCCACGAGCTTTCCGGCACCGCGCCCGACGATGGCATGCATGATCCGCTTCCCCCAGCCAGACGCCGCAAGGCTGAACCGCCTGTGCGAGACCGGGATTTGCTAGCGATGAGAGATGTAGATTGCGTTAGGACATTGCGAAGCGTTGTTCCCGCCCTGCCCCACGAACGCTGGGTCAGCGCCAGCAGACTATTCACGCCCCGGAGGAGAACGCCCCCTGGCCGGGGCGATCGATCGCAACGCTTGCGAACAGCACTCTAGATCATCAGACCGGATATGGTATCCGGCCTGATGATCTAACCCTTTGTGTTTGCATCGTCTTTGCCCCGAAAACCGCAATCCACTTTTCGGGCCGATGCTCTAACGACGCGCCCGGAGTTTCATCGGCATGCCGCCCTGCGGCCGAAGCGTGATCCGCTGCTGCGGAACTGGGGGATCACTGCCGGCATATTCGAACCGGAAGGCGCCGATCAGCTGTGCCAGGCTCAGCACCGCCTCGATCATCGCGAAATGCTGGCCGATACAGATCCGCGGTCCGGCGCCGAAGGGCAGATAGGCATAACGATCGATCGTCTCGCGCGCTCCAGGCAAGAAGCGCTCCGGCCAAAACTGCGTCGGCGCGGTCCAGAGGGAGCGATGCCGATGCAGCACATAGGGCGAGATGATCACGAGCGCGCCCTTGGGGATCGCGACGCCCCCGACCTGATCCTCGGCGATCGCGACGCGCGACAGCGAGGGCACGGGCGGGTAAAGCCGCATGGCCTCCTCGATCACGGCGCGCGTCATGGTCAGGCGATCGCCAGCGAGCACTGCGGCGACAGGGTCGGCCGCCACCGCATCGGCCTCGGCCTCGAGGCGCTCCCTGACATCGTCGGCCATCGCGACGAGGTAGAGCGACCATGTCAGGGCGTTGGCCGTCGTCTCGTGGCCAGCGCCGATGAAGGTCACGATATTCGCGCCGACCTCTGCGTCAGTGAGGCCCGTGCCGGTTTCGGGATCACGCGCATCGAGCAGGGCATCCAGCAGATCGCGGGCATGCGGAGCGCTTGGCGGTTGAGACAAGCGCAGCGTTTGCCGGTCGGTCACGATCGCCTCGATCTGCCGCTCGAAGAAATCGATGGCGGACCGCGCGCGAATGCGGCCGATCCGCGGGATCCAGGCCGGTGCGCCCAGGATATCGAGAGGATCGATGCGCCCCTGCGTCGCGAAATAGCGGGTCAATGCCTGCCCGAAGGCCACGGCGCCGCCCGCGATCGCGTTCGAGAACAACGTCTCGGCCAGCACGTCATAGGTCAGCCGCGTCATGTCCTCGCCGATGTCGACGATCCTGCCGGGGCGCCGCTGCGCCATCCGCGCCACCTGACTGGCGATCGGGGGCAGCATCCTGGCGGCAAGCGCTTCGACCCGCCTCGGCGTGAACAGCGGCGCAAGCGTGCGGCGGGCCCGCTTCCAGGCGTCGCCCTCGACCGTCAGCAGCCCCTGCCCCAGTCCCGGCGCGAGAATGGTCTTCTGAAGCGCGTCCTTCGGATAATTCGCGTTGTTCTCGACGAGCACATGTCGGATCGCAGCAGGGTCCGAGATGACGACGCCATAGCCGAGCACGCTTTTGCCCGCGACGATCGGATCCTCGAAATGCTGCTGGCGCCAGATCGTCAGCGGGTTGCGACGCAGGCGCAGCAGCAGCTCCAGGCGGCCGAGCTGGCGATCGCCCGGAACCGGCGCCGGGGGCGTCCGCCTTCTGGACGGCTCGGCGGGAACCTCTGACAGAACCATGCGATGGCGCCTTCTGAAACGAAGAACCGCCGGGCGAGCGTGGCCTGTGCGGGTGTCGTTTCAAAGGCAGGTGCTGAGGGCTGCTGAAAAGGCGATCTCCTCGATCGAAGGGGGCGCCCGGCGAGGCAACACCCCGGACAAGGGCTGAACCCATCCCTCGCATTCAGGGAATCGTTACGTTCAGCAGCTACGCCCGGTCTTCATCGGGCACGCGGAGCTCGCCGGGTCGCGCAGGATGACAGCTCCACAAGGCGACCCTGCAGCGTCACGCACGCTCCCGGCGCGGAAGGCTCGACCTGCGCTTGYCGTCCTCTGGACTCCCGGCCGGACGCTCGCCCCGTCCAATCGCGCTGCAATGGATCAGTTTCTCGCCAGCGCACGCAAGCTGGATCTGGATGTTACGATCGTCGCAGAAGCCGACCTCGATCGGCTGGCTGAGTTCGACGGCGTTTTTATCCGGGATCACACGCGCCTGGACGATTACACCCACCAGTTCGCGCTGCGTGCGGCCGAACTCGGCCTGGCCTCGATCGATGACCCGATCTCGATGCGGATCTGCGCCGACAAGGTGTCCCAGGTCCGTCTCTTCGAACGCCACCGGGTGCCGACGCCGAAGACGTTGCTCCTGCACCGCGGGAACATCGGCGATGCGATCCCGCTGCTCGGCCTGCCCTGTGTCGTCAAGCTCCCGGACAGCTCGTTTTCCAGAGGCGTCTGCAAGGTGGAAGGCGAGGCCGAATTTCGGGTGCGCTGCCTGCAATGGTTCGATCGCTCCCCCGTCCTGGTCGCTCAGGAGTACATCCCGACCCGCTTCGATTGGCGCATCGGGGTGCTCGATTGCCGGCCGCTCTTCGCCTGCCGGTATCACATGGTGCCGGGCCATTGGCAGGTTGTACAGAACGCGGGCTCACGGGACTATCGGGAAGGCTTGACCGAGGCCGTCGCCATCTCCGAAACGCCCAAATCCGTGCTGGCAGCTGCGCTGGCTGCCGCCGACACGGTCGGCGACGGCTTCTATGGCGTTGACGTCAAGGAGTGTGGAGAGCGGCCCCTCGTGCTCGAGGTCAATGACAACCCCAATGTCGATGCCGGCCATGAAGATGCGCTCATCGGGAATGCGCTCTACGACACGGTCATGGGATCGCTCGATCACCGCATCAGAGCGACGTGCCGATAATCGACAGGGCACGGCCCCGGGGCCGCGGCGTCCTCCCTCGGAGGCCTTCGAATGCCAGCCTTCAGCCGGTCCGACCCCGCCAGCCCGGGCCGGCATCCGGAACGCGTCACAGATGCGGACCTCGAGAGGGGAATAGCGGAGCTTTTGAGCCGACGAGCGCCGGTCTCGCCGCTCCGGGGGCTTGCCGCTCTTGCCCTTGCCAAGGAACGGGTCCCGATCGCGGCATAAGCGGATTCAACCATGGCCCACCGTGGCCCCGACCAGAATTGATGGGTCTACGAATTAGGAACTGAAGGCCACGAACGTTCCTGTCGATGGGTTCTGGTCGGTCAGCCTCTACAACGGGGACATGGTTCGGCTCTATCGACCGCGAGCCGAAATTCTCAACGGATCGCGGACGTTTCCGGAGGCACAGCCGATGAACTCCCCGGCACCTTCTAGCTGGCTGTATCAACTCCCACTTTGGGGACGCGATGCCTTTTGGGTCAGGGCCGCGGAATCACACTGATCAACACCGGGATCAGGAAGCCGAGTGCGAAGGCTGCCGACAGGCAGATCAGGCGCATCCTGCGGATGAAGGCTGATTTATCGCGGATCATCCGACCTGCATCCTTCGCGCTGTGCTCGAAGGCCAGAGCTGCGCAGGCCAGCAGCAATGCCGCCGACAGGCCATGGAGCGAGACAGCGAAGCCATTCGGCAGGAGGCGCAGCATGGCCGAGGCCATGAGGATGATGGCTCCGATCAGGGCGCCTGCGGCGATCAGCCCGGGAACGCGTGCAAGGATCGAAACCCTGACGTCCCGGGCAATGGATTGAGGGGCAAACGCGGTGTGAAGGGACATCGGACCGAGCCTTCCGGGGGTTCCCTCGGATCATCTCCCCTTCCCGCGCCCGCTTGCATGCGCTTGATCACACAAGCTCCGATGCCAGCCCCAGGCCGGCGAATTCGACCGTGGCCGGAGGCCCGCAGGCGAGCATTCCCGACTGGAGTTGCCTGACAGGACCGCTTGCCTGACAGGACCTCTTGCCCGACGGGACCTCTTGCCTGAGCGGACCGCCTGACCTCGGCTCTCGACCGCGAGCGGCCGTAGGCGACCGGTCAAGGCAACGTCCGGGTCTGGTTGGGCCGGACCTCAGTCGGTCTCTGGAAAATGCTGATAACGGACCACCCCCGTTGCAGACGCTTCTGCGACGCGACACCGTGGCGTTCAGCTCAGGCTGCCGATCGTTCGCCCGTCCTGCGCCCGCTCCCCGGCAGCCCGGCCGTTCACGGCTGCGCGGCCAGTGCTTTGGCTACCGCCTGCGCAATCCAGTCCTGCGGGGTCAGACCCGCCGCCCGCGCCCTGGCGCTGACCGCGTCGACGACGTCGGGCATCAGCGGCACGTCGAGAATGATGCGGTCCGCGATCTCGATGGCGTAGACCGCCCGTGTCGCCTGCAGGCTGAAACTCCGCAGCCGGGCGGTCTTCTGCGCGTCGGCCAGCGCCGTGTCCTTGGCCAGCAGGGCGCAATAGGCGCCGATCAGATTGTCGATGATCAGGGTCTTGGTCAGGCCCTGGCTGCGCAATGTGTCGACGGCGGCATTGAGCGAGGCGGGATGGTCGAGCGGATCGGAGACCGGCAGCAGCGCCGTGATGTCCTTGACGCCGGCCGGCGTATCGGCGGTCGGCCGCCCCCCGCACTCGAAACCGGCCGCCCAGGCGCCCGGGCCGATCAGCAGGGTCGACAGTGACAGCGCAGCCAGCAGGCACGTTGCGGTTCGCATGATGGTCCTCCTCGAATTGGCCCGAGCCGGTGCCGGCCGCCATGGAGCCTGGCGCTCACTGCGCCTTCTCATAGGCAGCATATTGCTCTTCGGTCATGGTCGGCAGCTTCTGCACGAAGGCAACGACGGCCCGCAGGTCGTCATCGCTATGGGTGTCCGCGAAGGACGGCATGCCGGTCATCCGCACCCCGTTCTTGACGATCCAGAAGATCTCGGCGGCGCTCCAGTGCTGGATCGTATCCGGCAGGAAGGGCGGCTCCGGATTGAGGCCCTTGCCGATATCGGTCGGGTCCTTCCCCGGGGCGCCATGGCAGTAGACGCAGGTCTCGTTGTAGAGACGGAAACCCCGGGAAATGTCCGTGGATGGCGCCGGCGCCGGCACCTTGGCCGCCTGGCGGGCCACCGACTGGCGCATGGCGGTCTGCAGGAGAACGAATACCGGGGCGCTGTGCGGCTCGCGGGCGGCGATATTGACGAGACYGCTGAAGACCAGGGCGAGGCCGGCGATGGCCAGGACGATGAAGGCTGTGACGAAACCCGCGATGAATCGCATGGCACCCTCCGGCGCGGGATCCGACCGGCCGGTGCTTCGCCGCCGGGCGGCCACTCTCCTGCGGCATGTCCATGCTACCTGAACGGCGCGGGATCGAATAGCGCCTGCCGCTTTGCGCCCAGCCGCCCGGAACCGGGCAGTGCTTCAGGACTGAGCACCAGATCGCCGCGAAGGCAGCAGCGCAGGCCGGTTGCACGGCATTCCGTTCGAGCGCATCTAATGTCCGACCGACGCAACGGAGCTTGCGAACGCCCATGCGGGAATCACCGACGAATTGGATTACCGCGGTGGTGCGGCCAAAGATCAGCACTCTTTTGCGGAGGGAAACCTCCGAAAAGCTCTGGATCAAGTGCCCGGTCACCGGCCAGCTTGTCTTCCACCGGGATGTCGAGGCCAATTTATGGGTGATTCCGGGCTCGGGTCACCATTTGCGCATCACGGCAGCGCAACGCCTGGCGATCACACTCGATCCGGGCTCCCAGGAGGATGTGCCCGTGCCGGAAGGGCCGGTCGATCCGCTGCGCTTCCGCGACACGAAGCGCTATATCGACCGCCTCAAGGAGGCGAGAGCGAAGACCGGGCTGCAGGACGCGGTCAAAGTGGTCCGCGGCAGGCTCGAGGGCATACCTGTCACGGTGGCGGTCCAGGACTTCCATTTCATGGGCGGCGCGCCTGGCATGGCAGCCGAGGAAGCCATCGTCACCGCTGTAGAAGCCGCCATCTCGCACCGCACGCCCTTGATCCTGTTCGCGAGCGGCGGCGGGATGCGCATGCAGGAAGGGATGCTGGCATTGATGCAGATGCCGCGCACGACCGTGGCCCGACGGCGTCTGGCCAAGGCGAAATTGCCGTATCTCGTCGTGCTGACGGACCCGACGACGGGCGGCATCACGGCGTCCTATGCCATGCTGGGTGATGTGCATATCGCGGAGCCCGGTGCCCTCATCGGCTTCGCCGGACCGCGCGTCATCGAGCAGACGATCCGGCAAAAGCTGCCGGAGGGCTTCCAGAAGGCCGAATACCTCAAGGAGCACGGCATGGTCGATATCGTCGTGCCCCGAGCCGACATGCGCGCGACGCTCGCGAGGCTCTGCGGCCGGCTGACCCGCGAACCGCCGCGGCCCCGTCCTGAATGAGCTGATCCTTGCGGCCGTCGCCGAGACGTTGTCGGCCTCGATCGCACGTTTCGCGCACGGCTGCGGCAACAGCGCTCCCCAGCTTGTGGGGAGGCAAGACTGGCGGTCGATCGCCCTGCGTCCAGACGCAGGCGGCCGCTCGCGGTCAGTCCAGCGACAGGCCGCCGCGAAGGCCGCGGGTCTCGAGCGGCAGCGCAGCCACGCGGACGCCGCTCGCCGGCGGCGCGTTGAAGGCGCGCAGGGTCTTCTTGGGCAGGTCGAGATCATAGGGCCGGCTGGGCGGCAGCCGCATCGTGCTGACGAGCGTCAGGGTCGGGCTTGCCGGCGCAGAAACGGCCGGCGCGGGAGCCTCCGGGGCGAATGCCAGCGGCGCGGCGGCAAACGAGGTCTGCACGGTCGATGTGGTGGCGGGAGCCGCAGGCAGGTTGAGCGCAGCCAGCTGATAGTTCGGCTCCTCGATGCGGCGCCGCTCGGGCCGCTCGCCCTTCACATAGAAGGCGTTCCCGCCTGCCAAGGTCACGTAATGCATGTTGGGATAGGAAAAGCGCATCCCGGCCATGTGGAAATGCTTGGCCGCTCCGACAGGCTCGTGGCGCTTTCCGTTGAGGATGTCTTCCGCGATGGCCTCGACCCTCGGCAGGTCGCGTGCAGCCATCGGGCGGGTCAGCACGCCGGCGGCGAACTGGCGCGGCGCGCCGACGACGCCGCAGATCGTCTCAGGGTAACGCGGCGATTCCACCCGGTTCATCACCACCGTGCCGACGCTGAGCAGACCCGCATCGCTCGACCGGTTCGATTCGAAATACATCGCGCGGACGAGGCATTCCTTCTCGCGCGGATCGGCCTTGGCCAGGGTAACCGCGCGCTTGCGCGCCTCACGAGGATCCTTTGTCGCCGGCGCCACCGTCGAAGCGGTCTCGACAGGCGACATGCTGCAGGCGCCCAGCGCCGGCGCAGCCAGTGAAATCAGAAGCGGGATCGCCTTGCGGCCGGAGCGGCTCTTGCCGATGGGACGGCCAACATTGCCGACGGGACGGACAGCATTTGCAGCGATCACGGCGCGCTTCATGCGGCAACCTCCTGATTACGGGCTCCGGGCTGCCGCAGGCGGCGGACCGTCATCCCTGGAAGGGACCCTGAATACGTTAACAGAACGTTAACGCCAGATGAACGGAGCGAAGGTGCCCGACCGCGCTTCGGCCGTCAACACGGCGCGGCTGTCCAACGACCGCCATGGCGGCGCCATGCAACATGCGGCTCTTCGCCCGTGCCAATGGACTGGTGTCGCTCGCGATGGATCCGGAACATGGACCTCGCCCGGACGCGCATCTTCATCGCCCGGGACCACGCAGCGTCCCGCGAAAGCTGGTCGCCGTGCCGGAGTTTCGACCCTAGTGCACCGTCGCTTCTTCGTCCCCTTCCGGGTCGATCAAACCAGCGAGTCCGAGTTCCTCCAGCCCTTCATTGAACTCAGCCAAGGCTGCAGCGTCGCTGGCGAACGTCTCTTCCCAGACGGTCGACCCTCCATCTTCATCGACAAGCTCGAGCGTCCAGCCCTCGCTGTCCGCGAGACGGTAGATCTCGACCTGCACCGTCACGCCATCGCGAGTGACGGTCTGGCAGAGCGGCGAACGGAGAATGTCAGGGAAGTCGTCGGTCATGTCGCCCAATGTACCCCCGGGACAGTGGGGACTCAATCAGCGACGGCGCCCTGACGCGCTCCCGGTCGAGATCGGCCGCACCCGACGCTGACGACGGGATCGAGCAACGGCGCGAGGCGCTCCGTCACGATCATCATCGAGGCGCGGACGCCAAGCGCGATCTCGTCGCCGAACAGGGCCAAGAGCCGGGTGGCCAGGCCGCATTGCCGACAACGGGCGCGGCAAGGTCGCCATACGCGCCTTCGAGCCGGCCGTTCAGCTCGACTTCCAGCGCTGCCGCATCCGCGACAGGCGCAGAGCAAGCCGTGGCCGGGATTTCGCGAACGATCCTCCCCGGCCAGGATTGATCGTCAGGCCAGGATTGGTCCAAGCCAATATCGATCCAAGTCAGGACGAAACGCCGAGCTTACCATGACACCGAGCCGGCAGTCATAGGTATGCGAGCGGCCATCGAGGCCGACCGAGTAGCCCACGCTGGCGTAGAGGGTGGTGTTCCTGGTCAGCTGTGCGTCGGCGCCGACCTTGAACTCGGCCCAGTTGCCGCCGAGATCGGCCCGGAACGGGATAAAGCCGGTGGCCGAGAAGAACGCGGTCTTGGGATTGCCCATGAATTCGTTCCAGAGGCTGGCCTTCAGCCAGGCAGTCAGCATCCGCGGTCTGGCGCCGAGCGTGGCCTCGTACAGCGTCCAGCTCCGCGCAAGRCGAGCGCCGATCCGGCCGGCGAGTGAGTCCGCGTCGGAGAAGCGCACCAGGGCTGCCGAGCCGTTCGAGAGCGTCTGGTAGATGATTTGCGCCTGCGGCTCGAAGACGACGCCGTAGCCGAGCTGGAGCGGATAGCCGCCTTCGAGCGAGGCGGCAAAGCCGAACGCGTCGCGGTTGAGGGTGAAGCCGCGCCTGGAATCGGCCTTGGCATCATACCAGGTGCCCTGGACGACGCCGTCGAGATACCAGCCCGACGGCCCGAAATGGGTCCAGTATCCGCCAAGCGAATAGACATCGATGGTGTTGTGGCCGGCCTTGATGCCGTTGAAATGGGTGACGTCGCCCTCGATCCGGCCGATCGCGGCATAGATCCCGGCATGATCGCGTGAGCCGTCGGAGTTCTGGCTGCGATAGAGGTCGAGACCGGCCTGGAAAGCATAGAGGTCATAGTCGTAGTTCGGGCCGTTACGGTAGATGCCCCAGGGGCCGCCATCCTGGTTGCCATGTGTGCCGATGATCCGGGCCAGCCGGCCGAGGCATAGGAGTGCCCGGGGGCGGCTGTGCCGGCCGGCAGCCGCACGGTCGTGGTGCAGCGGTCGTTCTTCTCGGGGTTCGCGCACCCGATCGTCCGCTCCTCCGTGACTTCGGGCGCCTCGAGGGGCGCAAGCTCGCCGACGCGCTCATGCAGACTGTCGATCAGGGTGCGGCCATAGATCAGCTGCATAGCCGGCAGCGCCGCATAGAGCGAGGTCTCGCGGCGAAAATCCGGGATGCCGGTCGAGGGCGGTGCCGGCGACGGCCCGGGGCCGGGAGGCGCAGGCGGCACTGGAGCCAGGTCCGAACGCAGATACCAGCTCTCCAACCCCGACGCATCACGGCTGGACCGATAGAGCGAGTACTCATAGGGACCGGCAACCACAGGGCCAGCCAGTGCGAAGGCGCCGACCGCCGTCGTGGCGCCATTGATCGCATCGACCACAAGGATGCCGTTGCCCACGGTCAGGTCTCCGTGGCCTGTCGTGTTGGCGACCTGGAGCGAGGAGAGGCCCGTCGCGCTGCCCCCGTTGATAACCAGCCGGTCCGACGGCGAATTGTCGTTTCCAAGGAAGGTGTTGAGGCCCAGCCTGCCGCCCACGCCGGTATAGTTGACCGCTGTCAGCGTCTTGTAACTGGCCAGCCCCCCCGGATCGCCGGCGGGCGCCGAAAAGGCGACCAGGCTTGCGTCATTGGTCAGGTTTGTGAGGTTTGAATTGCCGGTCAGATTCCATACCGTGGCGTTGGTCAGGACATGGGCATCCTGCCCTTTCGCCATGTGTTCGAAGCGCAGGATTTCGGCCCCAGGCGCATTCAGGGGAGCGGGATCGTTCGGGGGCGACGTTGACAGGGAGCGGTCGTCTTCCCCCTCGTCGTCGCGCCATGCCCGGGTTCTGCTCTCAGGCCTGCGCGCGCGGATTGAGGACGTCCCTGAGCTGATCGCCGATCAGGTTGATCGCGACCACCGTGATCAGGAGCGCCACGCCGGGATAGAAGCTGATCCAGAACTTTCCCGATAGCATGTGCTGATAGCCATTGGAGATCAGCAGGCCGAGGCTGGGCTCGGTGATCGGCACGCCCAGCCCGAGGAAGGACAGGGTCGCCTCCAGCGCGATGGCGCGCGCGATCTGGACGGTGGCGATCACCATCAGGGGCGGCAGGCAGTTCGGCAGCAAATGGCGAAACAGGATGCGCAGCGATGACGCGCCCTGGCAGATTGCCGCCTCGATATATTCCTTGCGCCGCTGCACCATCGCGCTGGCGCGGGCGATGCGGGCATAGGCGGCCCATTCGACGATGACTAGCGCCAGGATGACATTGACGACGCCCTTGCCGAGAAAGGCCAGGATCATCAGCGCGACCAGGATCGTGGGGAAGGAGAGCTGCAGGTCGACGATGCGCATGATCGCGGTGCCGGTGCGGCCGCCCGCATAGGCTGCGATGAGCCCGAGCGTCGTGCCGATGGCGGCTGCCGCCAGCGCCGATGTCAGGCCGACCAGCAAGGAGATGCGCAGGCCGTAGAGAATGCCCGACAGCATGTCGCGGCCCTGATCGTCGGTGCCGAGCCAGTAGGTCATGCCCGTGGGTGAGACCGATCCGGGCGGCAACTGGCCGTCCATGATGTCGAGCTGCATCAGGTCATAGGGGTTCTGTGGCGCGATCCACGGCGCCAGGAGCGCGAGCGCGATGATCGCGCAGAGCAGCACGAGGCCGAGCACGGCCAGGCGCGAGGCGGCAAAGGCCCGCAGGAAGCGCAGCAGCGGCGTGCGCCGCGTCGCGGGCGCCGCTTCCGGAGCGGCCGCTTCCGGGGCGGCGGAACGCGAGGAGGTTGGCATGGTGTTCACCTGCAAGGCCCGGTCGCTCAGTTCTCGAGCCGGACGCGCGGGTCGAGAGCCGTGTAGATCAGGTCGACCACGAGATTGATGACGACGAACAGCACGACGATCACCATGAGATAGGCGACGATCATCGGGCGATCGAGCAGGTTGATGCTGTCGATGATCAGCTTGCCCATGCCCGGCCAGGCGAAGATCGTCTCCGTCACCACCGAGAAGGCGATCACCGAGCCGAATTCCAGCCCGACGATGGTGACGACGGGGATCAGGATGTTCTTGAGGAGATGGACCCGCAGGATCGCGCCCTCGCCAAGGCCCTTGGCGCGAGCGGTGCGGATATAGTCCTGCGGAACGATCTCGCGGGTCTCGGCCCGCACCAGCCGCATCACCAGCGAGATCTTGAACAAGGCGAGGTTCAAGGCCGGCAGAATGAGATGGCGCAGGCCCTCCAGGGTCAGGAACGACCATTGCAGGCCGAGCAATTCGCGCGTCGGCCCGCGGCCGCCGGCCGGCAGCCAGCTCAGTTGCACCGCAAAGACCATGATCAGCAGCAGCCCGACCCAGAAGCTGGGCAGCGAAAAACCCAGGATCGAGCCGGCCATCATCGTCTTCGCCACCGGCGAGTTCGGCCGGACGCCGGCATAGAGGCCGAGCGGAATGCCGATCACCACCGAGAGCAGCATGGCGGCGAGCGCCAGCTCGAGCGTTGCGGGCATGCGCTGGAGGATGACCCGCAGCGCCGGCTCGTTGAAGACGAAGCTGCGCCCTAGATCGCCCCTGACCGCGCCGCCGAGGAACGAGAGATATTGCTGCCAGAGCGGCCGGTCGAGCCCCAAGGCCGCGATCACGCGCAGGCGTTCCGCCTGGTCGGCATCGGGCGGAACCAGAACGGCAACCGGATCGCCGATCACGTTGACGCCGACGAAGACGATCACCGTCATGGCGAGCACGACCGCGAAAGCCTGCAGAAGTCGTTGGGCGAACCAGGCAATCATCTCATGTCCCCGGGCGACGGACCGGACCGGTCCGTCGCGTTGTYGATACTCGTGTTACCTGGCGCTGCGGGCATCCACCGCCAGCGTGCGTTCGTCGCGGCGCGGGTCGATGACGATGCCCTTGCGGGTGACCCAGGCGTTGTCGAGGATGAAGAGCGGGATGATCGGCACCTCGCGCGCCGCGGTCTCGACCGCGCCGACGAGCAGTTGCTCCCGCTTGCCGTCGTCGATCGTCGCCAGCGCCTGGACGATCTGGGTATCGAGCGCCGGATTTGCATAGCGCCCGTAATTGAAGACGCCGAGGCCCTTGGAGGGATTGTTGCTGGCGAGCACATTCGAGAGCAGATAGCCGGCCTCGCCCGTCGGGCTGCCCCAGCCCCAGAGCCCGGCACCGAATTCCTGCTTGCCGCCGCGCGTCGCATAGGCGCTCCAGGGCAGCGTCTCGACCGCGGTCTTGACGCCGATCCGCGTCCACATCTGGGCGACCGCCTGGGCGGTCGCCGCATCGTTCGGGTAGCGGTCATTGGGCGTGAAGAGCGTGATCTTGAACCCGTCCGGGAAGCCCGCCTCCTTCAGCAGCGCCTTGGCCTTGTTGGGGTCATTGGCGGGAACCGTGACGCTCTTGGCATAGGAATAGGTGCCGGCCGGCAGCCACTGGCCGGTCGGCCGGGCCGTCTTCTGCATGATCCGGTCGGCGAGGCCGTCGCGGTTGATCGCGATGGACAGCGCCTGGCGCACCTTGAGATCGAGCAGCGGGTTCTTCGGCAGCGGCTTGCCGTCATTGTCGGTGATGGTGGCGGCACCCGGCTCAAGCGAATTCAGCGCGAGATAGATGACGCGCAGCCCTTCCGTCGTGGCGACGGTGACGCGCGGATCCGCCTTCAGCTTCTCGAGATCGCCGACGGGCGGCGTGTCGATGATGTCGACATCGCCCGCCAGGACCGCGGCGACACGTGCACCGGAATTGGTGATCATCCGCAGCGTGACCTTGTCCCAGTCCTGCTTTGGCCCCCACCAGGCGTCGTTGCGGACGAGCTCGACCCGGTCGCCCGGGGTCTGGCTGACGAATTTATAGGGGCCGGTGCCGATGGCGGCCTTGCCGGAATTGTAGTCCTCGGTCGTGGCGCTCTCGCCGACATGGCGCGAGATGATCGGCACGAAGGCCAGCTCGCGCGGCAGGTTGGGGGCCGGCTCGCCGGTGTCGATGCGCAGCGTCAGCGGGTCGACGACCTCGACCGTCTTCACGGCGCGCAGGAAGCCGCCGAAGCCACCGGGACTGTTGGGGACGTTGCGGGCGCGCTGATAGGTGAAGGCGACATCGTCGGCGGTGAAGGGCTTGCCGTCATGCCAGGTCACGCCGGGGCGCAGCTTGAACTCCCAGACGGTGTCGGAGACCGGCGTCCAGCTCAGGGCGAGACCGGGCTTCAGGCTGACATCGGGCGCGCGGTCGACCAGGCGGTCGAAGACATGCATCGCGACGGAATGATTGGGCGTGGCATTGTAGAAATGCGGGTCGATCGAGGTGAAGGCGCCGCCGATCGCGATCCGCAGCGGGGCCGCCTGTGCAGGAGCGAGGCCGAGCCCCGTCGTCAGCAGCGTCGCCGCAAGCCAGGTTTTGAGTGATGCGCTCATCGGGGTCCTCATGATCGAATGACTGGAATTAGGTCTGTTGGCCGCTTCATTCCGGCTCAGCCGCTCAGCCACATGCCGTCGCGCTGCGGGTCGGCGCCGGCCGACAGGCGGCCGGCATCGGCGAGCACCGCATGCAGCGCCGCGAAGGCGAAGCCCTGGTAGGAGCGCGCGACGCGATAGCTCTGGCGCTCCAACTCCGCGGCGACATAGCGTGGGATCCGGTTCGAGATATCGATGCTGTTGCTGGTCACGCTGATCCGTGGCGCCGCGACCGCATCGAAGACCGGCATGCCGAAATCGATGATGTTGCTGATGCCCTGCGCCATCGCCGGCAGGATCGCGGTGCCGCCTGGCGCGCCGATGACGATGAAGGGCCTGTCATCCTTGAAGACGATGCTCGGCATCTGCGAGCTGGTGCGGCCCTTGTTRGGCGCCAGCGAGCCCGGCCGGCCGGGCCGCGGATCGAAGGCGCTCATCAGCCCGTTATACATGAAGCCCAGCCCATCGCTGATGACGCCGCTGGGGATATTGAGYGTGTGGGTGAGCGTCACCGCGTTGCCCTCGCCGTCAACGACGCAGACCTGCGTGGTGTCGTTGGCCTCGGGCTTCAGCTTCAAGCGCTCGATGGCGCCGCGCTCGCCCCGGCGGATGCTCTGCGCCAGCGTCGCGGCATAGTCCTTCGCCAGCAGCCGGTCGGTCGGCACMTCGACGAAATCGGGGTCGCCGATATGCGCGTCCTTGTCGGCCGTCACCCGCATCAGCGCCTCGGTMAGGATGCGCAGATGCTCGCCGCCATTATGCTCGAGTTCGCCGAGCGGGAAGTTCTCGAGGACATGCAGCAGCTGGATCAGCGAGACGCCGCCGCCGGGYGGCTGGACGCTGGCGACGCGGTGGCCGCGATAGCTGCCCCAGACCGGCTTCGACCGCCGCAGCTGGTAGTTCGCCAGGTCCTCATAGGCAAGCAGGCCGCCATTCGCCTTCATGTCGGCGGCGATCTGCTCGGCGATCTCGCCGCGATAGAAGATCTCGGGGCCGGCTGCCGCGATCCGCTCCAGGGTGCGGGCGAGATCGGGATTGGCGACGGTGTCGCCGGGGCGCTTCAGGCTGCCATCGGCCCGGAAATACAGGTCCCGGCCGGTCGCGCTGAAGCGGAGCAGGTCCTCATTGGGCACCCGCCCCTGCTCCGACTGGTTCAGCGCCATGTAGTAATGCATGTAGGGCCGGATCCTGAAGCCGCCCCGCGCGTAATCGATCGCCGGCTGCATGATATCGGCGAGATCCATGGTGCCGTATTCGGCCAGCGCCGTGGTGTATCCCTTCAGGTTGCCCGGCGAGCCGACGGCCTGATAGCCGATCTCGTTGACATGGCCCTTGACCACGAAGGAGAAGCCGTCCGGCGCCTCGCCGATGATCGCGTCCTGCCACATGTCGGCACGGGTCGCCGACGGGCTGCGGGCATAGAATTCCAGCACCTCATGGGCATTGCGGCCGGGCATGTAGATCTGCATCGAGCCATAGCCGGCGATGCCGGTCATCTGCGGATCGACGACGGATTGCACGAAGGCGCAGGCGATCGCGGCATCGACGGCGTTGCCGCCGCGCCTGAGAACTAGCGCTCCGGCCTCGACGGCCTCGGGCTGGGCCGCGACGATCATCCCGGCCATCGGCTCAGCCCTTCCCGCCCGGAGCGTCAGCCCCAAAAGCCGCGGCAGGAAAACGCCCGAGCTCCTCCAGCAGCATCGGCCAGGCCTGCAGGCCGAGCGGGATCGACGCCAGATGGAAGAACTCGTTGGGCGCGTGCACGTCCTCGTCGGGCAGATTGAAGCCGAACATCAAGGTGTCGAGACCGAGCGTCTCCTTGAAGATCGCGGTGATCGGCACCGTCGCGCCGAGCCGGACATGGACCGGCTCCTGCTGCGATGTCGTCCTAAGGACGCGCGTGGCGGCCTGGACCAGGGGGTGGTCGGCAGCCAGCGTCGAGGCCGGCGAGCCGCCGCCTATCGCCTCGAAGCTGACCGCGACGCCGGGCCGCGCCACCGCCAGGATATGTCCCTGGAGCGCCTGCGCCGCCTGGTCGGTGTCCTGCCCCGGTGCGAGGCGGATGGTGATCTTGGCGCGCGCCTCGTCGGGGATCACCGTCTTGCTGCCGGAGCCGGTATAGCCGCCCCACATGCCGTTGACGTCGATGGCGGGGCGCAGCGTCAGTCTCTCGCGGATGCTGTAGCCCGGCTCGCCGGCCGCGATGCCGCCGATATCGCCGACAAAGGCCGCCTCGTCGAAAGGCAGGGCGGCGGTGTCCTGCCGGTCCCGCTCACTGAGCGGGCGCACGGCCTCCATCAGCGCCGGGATGGCGATCGCGCCATTCCTGTCATGGAGCGTCGCGATGATCGCGGCGAGCTCGTGCAGGGCGTTGCGGACCGCGCCGCCATAGCGGCCGGAATGCAGCTCCTTGTCGGCGGTGCGGACCACGAGTTCGAGCTTGGTCAGCCCGCGCGCCCCGACATTGATCGTCGGCACGGTCGGGCTGGCGCGGCCACCATCGGCGGAGATCATGGCGTCGGCCTTGAGCAGCGGGCCATAGCGCGCGACGATGGCATGCAGGCTCGGGCTGCCGGTCTCCTCCTCGCCTTCGATGAAGAGCTTGATATTGACCGGGCAGCGGCCCTTGACCGCCAGGAAGGCCGCGACCGTCTCGATGGCGATCGTGGTCGAGCCCTTCACATCCGACGCGCCGCGCGCATAGAGCCGGCCGTCGCGGGTCGTCGGCTCGAAGGGCGGCGTCTTCCAGAGCGCCAGCGGATCGGGCGGCTGCACGTCGTAATGGCCGTAGATGATGATCGTGGGGGCGCCGGGCGCGCCGAGCCAGGTGCCATAGACCGCCGGCTGGCCGCCGCCATCGAGCAGCTGGACATCCGACAGCCCGATCTCCCTGAGCCAATCGAGCAGGAACGTCCTCGTGTCCTGCATGCCCTGCGCATAGGCCGGATCGGTGCTGACGCTCGGCAGCCTCAGGAAGGCATTCAGCCGGTCCAGTACGGCATCGTGCCGGGCGAGCAGATGATCGACGACGGGCTGGGCGCTCATCGCGGGCCTCCAGGAGTTTGGGGATGGCGGGTCGAAGCGAGGATCGGGGTCTCGTCGGCGACAGCGTTCAGCACGGCCTTGGGGACCGGGACGGAGGCCGCGAGCAGCAGGAAGGACAGGGTCTTGCCATGGCCGTCGAGGCCCAGGCTGGCATTGACGCCGCCGTCCAGAACATCGTCGAGGACGAAATTGAAGGCAGCCAGCCGGGGCAGTTCGTAGCGCACGACCCGGGAGGGCGCCCTCGCCCGAAAGATCTCCGCCACCAGATCGGCCGTGAGCTCTGCGGCCAGCACCGGGAAGAGCGCCGGGTGGCGGCAGACCAGCGCGATATTCAGGCGGTTGCCCTTGTCGCCGGAGCKGGCATGGGCAAGCGCATGGAGCGGCGTGCGGATCGGCTCGATCATGCCGCCTCCTCCAGGAAGCTGACGCGGGGCGTGACCCTGTCGCGCGCGACCAGGCAGGACGCGCTGCGCAGCCGCGGCGTCAGCCGCTTGCGCACCCCGCCCCCGCCCGCCGGCCCGGCGCAGTACAACGCCTCGACCTCGTCCAGCAGGCACTCGGCGGCAGCACGATCATCGCTCTCGGCGGCGAAGCGGATGCGCAGATCGGTCGGCAGCCTGTCCCAGACGAGGTCGGAAATGCCGGAGCCCGCGCTGTCTCCGAAGACGCTGACGGCGCCGATCAGATCGACGCGAATGGCGAGAGCAGGATGGAAGCGGCGCATCCGAAGCTGCACGGTCTCGATTGCGAGCTTCGCGCGCGCCCCGGCATTGGGGCCGGCATAGGAGATTTCGGCCTCGGCGAGATGGCCGCCATCGACGCAGATCGTCGCCTTCAGTGTGGGCGGCAGCGGGTGGCCCCTGGCGCCGGTGACGCGCACCCGGTCGGGGCCGACCTGCTCGATCTCGACCTCAGTCAGGTCGAGCACGACATCGGGCGTCAGATAGGCGGCCGGATCGTGGATTTCATAGAGGATCTGTTCGGTAACCGTGCGCCGGTCGACCAGCCCGCCGGTGCCGTCCGGCTTGGTCACGACGAAGCTGCCATCGGCCTCGACCTCGGCGATCGGATAGCCGATCCGGTCCATGCCCGGCACGTCCTTGATGCCCGGATCGGCGAAATAGCCGCCCGTGACCTGCGACCCGCATTCGAGCAGATGCCCCGCCAGGATGCCGGCGGCGAGCCGGTCCCAATCGTCCCAGGCCCAGCCGAAGCTGTGGATCAGCGGCCCCAGCACCAAAGCGGGGTCGGCGACGCGCCCGGTCACGACGATGTCGGCGCCGCGCGACAGGGCCTCGGCGATCGGGCCCGCGCCGAGATAGGCATTGGCGGCGATGATCTCGGGCGCCCGCGCCAGGATCGTGCCATCGCTCTCGCAGGCGGTGAATTCGGCCGGGCTCATCAGGCCGAGAAGGTCATCGCCCTCGACCACCGCGATCTTCAGGCCGGGATATCCGGCCTCTGCGGCCCAGCTGCGGATTTTCGCGGCAGCGGCCCGCGGATTGGCCGCGCCGAAATTGCCGATGATCCTGATGCCGTGCCGGGCGGCGTCCCCGAGAGCCGGGCGCAGCAGGCGCTCGAGCGCGGGCACCTCGCCGCGGGCGGGATTGGCGATCCGGTCGATCTGCGCGAGCGCCAGCGTGCGTTCGGCCAGCGTCTCGAAGATCAGGAAACGGGGCCCGTCATGCTGCGCCAAGGCTTCGATCACCGGCCCGGCCGAATCCGATCGGTCGCCGGCAAAGCCCGCCGCAGCACCGATCCGAACCTGTGTCGCCATGCCGAACCCATCCGTTGCCGCCAGCCCGGCCCATGGCCGCGCCTGATGCATTGGTGGCGACGCATTCAGAAAGTCAAATAATGGGAATTCATTATTCCATAGGACGAGCCTATGACTGAGCTGCACGGGAGGCGACAGACCGCCGGCCCGGCCGATCGACCACCGAGGCGCCATGAATCTGACAATCCGGCAGTTGGAGATCCTGGTCGCGATCGGCGAAACGCTGAATCTCACGGCCGCGGCCGAGCGCCTGGGCATCACGCAGCCCTCCGTCAGCGAGACGCTGAAGCGCATCGAGGCCGAGCTCGGCTATCGGCTGGTGCACCGGACGACGCGCGCGCTGACGCTGACCTATGAAGGGCGGCACGTCGTCGCCAGCGCGCGCGATGCCGTGCGCAGTCTGCACCAGACCTTCGAGGCGATCGCCAGCCGGAACGAAGGCGTGCACGGCCGGGTCTCGATCGCCGCACTTCCATCCGTGGTCTGCACGCTGCTACCCCCGGCGATCCGCGCCTTTCGCAGCAGCTTCCCCGGTATCGATGTCCAGATCCGCGACGCGCCCCAGGACCGGGCGACGGAGCTGCTGGAGGACGGTATCGTGGACCTCGCGATCGTCGGCCACCCGGCCTCGCTCGGCGCCTTCGCCTTCGATCCGGTGACGTCGGACCGCATGCACCTGGTCTGTCACCGCCAGCACAGCCTCGCCACGCGCGAGAGCGTGACCTGGGCGGACCTCGCCGGCCATGACTTCATCGCGATCTCGCCGGCTTCGTCGGTGCGCAGGCTCACCGATGCCGGGTTCGTCCACGGCAACCTGTCGATCGAGCCGAGATACGAAGTCGACCAGATCCCCTCTGCGGCAGCCCTCGCGGCGGCCGGCCTCGGCATCACCGCGCTGCCATCGATGACCTTTGCGATGTTCCGGAGCACGGACCTGGCCATGGTGCCGATCACGGCGCCCAGCATCGAGCGCCGGATCGGCTTGCTCTGGGTCAAATCCCGGCCGCTCTCGCTCAGCGCGACCCGGCTGGCGGACGCGATCCGGACGCATGGCGGCGCCTGACCCAACGGCGCGTCGACGAGCCCCCTCGCCGTCTCAAGGTGCAACCGCTCTTCGCCGAAGGGCTGGATCATCGGACCGGAAATCGTGTCCGGTCCGATGATCTAGCTGTGGAGCGTCAACAGGTTGTCCTCGTCGAGAGCGAGTCTGCTGATGGGTGTCTTGGCCTGGATTCCGCCGTGGGGGCGATGCCAGTTCTGGGGATGCGTYCCGGCCGCAGGCTCGGCAGAAGCCCGCGGCCGGAACCGTGCACTTTGTGCGACGCCTCAATGCAGCGAGCGGAATGTCGCGCGCAGATCGTCCGTCAGGGCTTGCGGCTGCTCCCAGGCCGCGAAATGCGTGCCCGTGTCGTGGCGCCTGTAGAAGACCAGGTTCGGATAGGCCTTGCGCGTCCAGCTTTCCGGCGCCTGGTAGATCTCGTCGTGGAATGCGCTGACGCCGGTCGGCAGCGGCACACCCTTGGGCGCGAAGAACGCGAGCTTGCTTTCCCGATACAGCCGCGCCGAGGAGACCGCCGTGTTCGTCAGCCAGTACAGCGTGATGTTGTCGAGGATATCGTCCCGGGTCAGGCCCTCCTTCGCGCCATCGAAGACGCGCGCGATGAGGTTATAGCTGCGGATGTCGTGGTCGATGATCCAGGCCGCCAGCCCCACCGGCGAATCCGCCAGCGCGTAGAGAGTCTGCGGCCGGCCCGCCATTTCCTGCGCGTAGCCGAGCCCGTTCGCATAGAAATCGACGAGCTGGTCCCAGGCATGCTTTTCCTCGGCATCCAGGCCCGCGGGCTCGGGGCCGTTGGGAAGCAGCGGGGCGATCTCGGCGGGAACGGTCGCCGGCATGTTGGTGTGGATCCCGGCCAGCCCGGCCGGGCGCTGTAGCGCCATCTGCTCGGTGACCGCATTGCCCCAATCGCCGCCTTGCGCGACATAGCGCGTGTAGTCGAGCCGCTGCATCAACACCGCCCAGGCGCGTGCGACATGCTGCGGATCCCAGCCGTTGACGGCCGGCTTGCCGGAAAAGCCATAGCCCGGCAGCGACGGGATCACGACATCGAAGGCATCGGCTGCAGTGCCGCCAAAAGCGGTCGGATCAGTGAGCGGGTCGATGATCTTCAGCTGCTCGATGATCGACCCGGGCCAACCATGCGTGACGATCACCGGCAGCGCGTTCGGGTGTTTCGACTTCACCTGGATGAAGTGAATATCCACCCCGTCGATCGTCGTGACGAAGTTCGGGTAGCTGTTGATTCGTGCTTCGACGTCTCGCCAGTCATGCTGGTCCGCCCAATACGCGGCGAGCTTCTCGATGCTCGAGAGGCTGACGCCCTGGGTCGGGTCGTTCTCGCGCTGGGGCCATTTCGTCGCCTTGATGCGGCGCTTCAGGTCGGCGAGTTCTTCGTCGGTCGCGTGGTAGCGGAATGGCCGGATCGAACTGTCGCCGCTCGCCTTCGGGTCTGCGGCCGCGCTCTCCTGCGGCGAGCGCGAGGGAGAGGGCGCTGCGGTCGCGCTCACGGCGGGAAGCATCGCGCCGATCGTTCCCACGACGGTTGATGCGATGAAGCTCCTGCGGCCGATCAACGGGTGCGGACCAGGCATGGCGGTTCTCCTCAGGGGTTAAGGCGGAGACGTGGACGGTCTGTGCGATGATCTGGCGTGCCGCATCGACATAGTCGCGCCCCGCATCGGTGAGCTGGACATTCCGACTGGTCCGGACGAGCAGGCGCGTACCGAGATGGCGCTCGAGCTCCGCGACTTTCCGGCTGACGCTCGGCAGCGGCGCGTTCAGCTTGCGGCTTCCCGCAGACAGGCTGCCGGCATCGACGACCGCCAGAAAAACCTGCATCGCATCGAAGCGGTCCATCAGGCCCCACACTCCTTTGCGCCGGCGGCAGAGACGTTGTCCGCGCCCCCGGTCCGAAGCTTCGCACCGGCCTCGGCCAGCCCGATCGATGGGCCGGCTTCAGTCTAACGCGCGGTCGGCCTTGCTGCCATGGGTGACGCACCAGTCCCGGTCGCGCCCAGGCGGAGATCTGTCATTGGCTTTGCCCAGGGTGCTCCTGAGCCGGTACATGAGCGCATGGAAAACCGCTTCACACTCCTTGGGCTCAACTCATTCCGGCAGGAGATCAAGAAGAGCCGCTTCATTGCGACCGCCGCTCCCGTTGCGGATGAGGCGGCAGCCAAGGAGTTCATCGCTGCCCACTCGGACCCGGCGGCCAATCACAATTGCTGGGCCTGGCGTTGCGGACAAGGCTATCGCTTCAACGATGACGGAGAACCGAGCGGCACAGCGGGAAAGCCGATACTCGCGGCCATCGACGGGCAAGCGCTGGACGGCGTCGCGGTTGTCGTGACGCGCTGGTTCGGCGGGGTCCTGCTCGGCAGCGGCGGCTTGATCCGCGCCTATGGCGGCACGGCCGCCCTCTGCTTGCGCGCGGCCGAGACGGTGGCGCTGGTCGAGGCGGCATCAGTGACGATCACCTGCGCGTTCGGCGATCTGGCGCGCGTCCAGGCGCGGCTTGGTGATCTGCCGGGGGTGCAGCTGCGCGATCAGGTCTTCACGGATACCGGCGCAGTGCTGTCGGTGTCGGTTCCAAAGCTGGAGGCCGATCTGGTCTCCAAACTGGTCAGGGACATCACCAGCGGACGCGCGGCGATCAGATGGGACGACTAGGTTCTCGCTCTCCGGGCGGACGCGCGCCCGGCGACATCGCGCTGGCACGGAGATGGCGACAGAGCGCTTTGTCTGCTGGTCTTAGTTGCGCCAAGACCCGATGTCAGAAGCGCCCGATGGCACCGGCTGCACGGATTGGGGGCTGACCACAGGTGGCGAACGGATCTGACCGGCGCGAGCCGCTTGTCGACGCGCTGGCGACGGACGCGCATGAGCTGGATTTTCGCCCCTCCTCCGAGGATCGGGAGGGTGAGACCACGGCGCGCGGGCCGGCCTCTCAGGTCAGCGCTGATGCGTCCAGCCAGCCCGGGAAGGCCCGGCGCGTGGGCGGCGGCTTGGTCCTGAGAAAGCTGGCCTGTGCCGGGCTCGTGCTTTGCCTGGGCGGCGTCATCCTCTTGGGCGGCGGCGTCGCCTACTACGCCGCGCAGCTGCCTCCGCTCAGCCAGCTCACGGTGCCGAAACGGCCCCCGAACATCGCCATCCTGGCGAGCGACGGCTCGCCTCTCGCCAATCGCGGCGAGACGGGCGGCCGCGAGGTCTCGCTGGGGGAGCTGCCGCCCTCCCTGCCCAAGGCTTTCGTCGCCATCGAGGACCGGCGCTTCTACGACCATTGGGGCATCGACCTGATGGGCCTTCTCCGCGCAGCCTACCGCAATCTGGCCCATGACGGAGGCCTCCAGGGCGGCTCGACGCTGACCCAGCAGCTCGCCAAGAACCTGTTCCTGACCCAGGAGCGCACGGTCTCGCGCAAGATCCAGGAAGCGATCCTGTCGCTCTGGCTGGAGCGCAGCTACAGCAAGGACCAGATTCTCGAACTCTATCTCAACCGGGTCTATTTCGGCGCCGGTGCCTATGGTGTCG
>NZ_JBFTRC010000078.1:0-23825 GCF_056399325.1 Allobosea sp. 01N443 | reverse complement strand
CAGCCCGCCCGCCTGCGCTTCTCCGCCTTCGCCAAGAAYKCGACCCCGGARCTGCCGGGCACCGTCAGCCATCTCTCCCCGGCGACCACCCGCGACCCCACCACCGGCGCCAATTTCTACACCGGCGAGATCCAGATCGACGGCGATCTCGTCGCCGCCCTCGGCGACCGCAAGCTCCAGCCCGGAATGCCGGTCGAGGTCTTCATCACCACCGAGGAACGCACCGCGCTCTCGTTCCTGACGAAACCCTTCGCAGACCACGCCAACAGGATCTTCAAGGAACGCTGAAACAGAGCCATACGGGGGGAGGGGCTGTGCCCGCCCCTCTTGGAGCACTCATTGCCGCAAGGCCGCCTCGATCCCGGCGGCAATGGCAAACAGGGTGCGATCACCGCCGGTCTCGCCGGTCAGCATCAATCCGACCGGAGCCTCGCCAAGCTTATGGCAGGGCAGGCTGATCGCGCAGCGATCAAGGAAGTTGCCGAGGCTCGGGTTGCGCAACAGCAGCCCGTTCAGCCGGAAATACTCGGGATCCTCCGTCAGATCGTCCAGGCGCGGCGCCATGATCGGGCAGGTCGGCATCAGCAGCGCGTCRTAGCCTGCGGTAAGCGCATCCATTGCCGCGATGATCTCGCGCCGGGCCAGGACGAGATCGAGATAATCGGCGGCCAGCGCCTGTGCGCCGGTCGCGATCCGGCTGCTGACGCGGGGGTCGTAAAGCTCGCCCTTCGTTTCGAGCAGCGCGCGGTGCCAGGCGAAAGCCTCGGGCGCCGCGAAGCCGAACTTGCTGTTGGCCTTGCCAATTGCCCCGAGCGGCGCGAAATCAACATCGCTGATCAGCGCGCCAAGCGCGCTCAGGCGGCTGACTGCGCGGTCGAAAGCGGCGGACACGGTTGCATCCATGCCATCCCTGACGATCTGGGTCGGGATGGCAAGGCGCAGACCCGCAATAGGGCGTGGCAGCGGCGGCGCAAGAGAGTCGGCCGCCAGGACGCCGTCAACAATGGCGCAACAGGCCACGCTGGCGCCGAGCGGCCCCAATGAATCAAGGCTGCTCGACAACGGGACGACGCCATCGAGCGGCACCCGTCGCGCTGTCGGCTTGTAGCCGACAATGCCGCAGAGCGCGGCCGGAATCCGGCATGAGCCGCCCGTGTCACTGCCGAGTGCAACCGGTGCCATGCCATCGGCAACCGCCACGCCGGAGCCTGACGAGCTGCCACCCGGAATGCGGCGTGAGGCGCGATCCCAGGGACTGAGCGGCGTTCCATAATGTGGATTGGCACCGATTCCCGAATAGGCGAATTCGGTCATGTTGGTCCGGCCGATCGGGATGAACCCGGCCGAAATCATGCGTGCGATCGTCGGCGCATGAGCCTTCGCCGGCGCGCAATCGGCCAGTGCACGTGAGCCAGCCATGCTCCGTTCGCCGGCAACGTCGAAGAGGTCCTTCACGGCGAAGGGAATGCCGGCGAATGGGCCGGCCGCACGGCCGACCCGCCGCAAGCCGTCATGGGCATCAGCCGACGCCCGGGCGCTGACTGCCGAGACCGAGATGAAGGCGCGTCGACCTTCGCCCGCCGGATCTGAAATCCGTTCGAGGCATTCCTCCACCAGCGCACGGGCGGTGATCGTTCCACCGGCCAGAGCTTCAGCACAATCCTGCAACGTGCGCATGGTCATCGATTCCCCGAAGCAGCCATCATGTCAGGCTGTATCCGGGCTGACGGTCGAAATCCATTCCTGGCGACCATGGCTCTGCCATGCATTTCGAGGCGCGCGGTCCCGCATCAATCAAGCCTGCTCCAAGACAATGAGCCAGTGTCCCGAACGGTTGGAATATCGGCAAGCGGAGAGGTCGCCAATCTACTTTGGCACATTGCCATAAGAGGCTGTCGTGAATGACCTATTTGATTTATCGATCGACTGATTTCCTGATCGGCTGGCCATTCGGCAAGCAAGGCCGCGCCCGGATCAGGGGATCGAGGATCATATAGTTTGGTTCCATAATATGTCTTATGCGAATCAAGGCGGCGCTCTTTGGAGCACCGATCGAGCCCTCCTTCGGATCCGAGACTGACGGAGCTCATGCTGACGGCGACAAACGCTTGAGCCGTCACATCGCGGTGTACACTGCCCTGCTGCTGGCATGGACGGACGATTGGCCGCTGCAACCCCGATGCGCTGCCGAGAGATGTTCTCGTGGCCCGGCCGGTCCTGACAGCACCAGTGTGGTGCAGGAACGAGTGGTGGATCCGGCCACCATCCGCCTCATGCGCATGGATGCTCGGGAATCCGAAAGCCCGATCGGTCTCCCTGAACCATCATTGTGGGCTGCTTCAGCGAAGGCCGCGCCTCGGATGGTATTTCCAGGTTTGCAGCGCCTCGAGAAACGCCTGGAACTTCGACAGGCGGGCGAACTCATTGCGCGCGGGCTGCGCGTTCTAGTGGCTCGAAGGTAGGACCGCGATGCCGTGACTGCGCGAGATGCAGCCGCTCACAACTTGAAAGTCAGTGGTGAGATTATTCCCGTAAAGACCTAGTTTGGTTTGCTTTTTATCTTAGCGAAGCGCGCTCGGCTGTGTCGGGTGAGCTTGGGCGAGCGCTCTTTCGATTTCATACGAGTGACCGAAGGATTCTTGCAGCGAGGATCGCTCCTGCGGTCGCAAGGTTCAGCCTGCGCGCTATATTCCGTCACGCCGTGGCGCCCTGTTCTGCCGCGCCCTATCTGTTGCTCAGGACGCAAGCTCATGCCCAATCTGGCCATGATGCGTGGCTAGGCTCTAGAATGCTGGAAGCACCTTAAGTGGAGC
Source organism: Allobosea sp. 01N443 (assembly GCF_056399325.1). NCBI lineage: Bacteria > Pseudomonadati > Pseudomonadota > Alphaproteobacteria > Hyphomicrobiales > Alloboseaceae > Allobosea > Allobosea sp. 01N443. The sequence continues at coordinate 21,012 of NZ_JBFTRC010000078.1, read as the reverse complement.
TGCGGACATGAGGCGTGACGATCATCAGAGCTGGATGTGGTCGGAAGCGATCGCGATGCTGACGCGGGCCGAGCATCTGCACCGACAGTTCTTCCAGCCACGCCAGGCGGCCCAACAGGTGTCCTGGGTCCCACCGGTCGACGTACTCGAGCTCGAGACTGAGGTCCTGATCCTGGTCGCCTTGCCGGGAGTGTGCACCGACCAGGTCGAAATCGCCATCGAAGACGGCGAACTCGTCGTGGTGGGGCGCCGCACCCTGCCCTCGGAACTCCGCACCGCGACTATCCATCGGCTTGAGATTCCCCAGGGCCATTTCGAGCGCCGCGTCCGCCTGCCCCAAGGACGCTACGCGGCCGTGACGCGCAGCGACGCGAATGGCTGCCTGGTGCTCAGCCTGCAGAAATCGATTTGAGGTCGAGAGCCGTTCGCGAACAGGTGCCTGGGAGGGATTCATGCCGAGCGAGGATCGAGAGCAGGAAACCGAACAGCCGGCGGCATCGGTCGCTCATCCCGCGGCGCCTTCGACCGTGCCTTCCGATGCCCTGATCATCGTTCCGGTCCGCGACATGGTTCTCTTCCCCGGAACGGTATTCCCGATCACGATCGGACGAGAGCGTTCGGTCCTTGCGGCCCAGCAGGCGCTTCGCGAAGAGCGACCGGTCGGCATTCTGATGCAGCGCGACTCCGAGATCGAGAATCCGGCGCCTGCGGACCTGCACCGGGTGGGAACGGTCGCCAATGTCCTTCGCTATATCAACGCGCCGGACGGCAGCCATCACCTTGTCCTGCAAGGGGAGCAACGCTTCAGCCTGGTCGAGTTTGTGGTCGAGAACCCCTTCTTCGCGGCGCGTGTGTTGCGGATCGAGCAGCCCGATCTCCTCACACCGAAGATCGAGGCTCATACACTCCATCTGCGTCAACAGGCGCTCGAGGCGCTGCAACTCCTCCCGCAGGTGCCGCAGGAACTGCTTGCGGCCGTTCAATCGGCCGTTTCGCCCACGGCCCTGGCCGATCTCGTCGCCGCCTATCTGGATATCACGGTCGACGAGAAGCAGGAGCTCCTCGAGACCATCGACATCACCAAGCGCATGGACAGGATCTCGCATTTCCTGGCCCGGCGGATCGAAGTTTTGCGGCTGACCCAGGAAATCGGCCGCCAGACCAAGGAATCGCTCGATGCGCGCCAACGCGAAGCGATCCTGCGCGAGCAGATGGCAGCGATCCAGCGCCAACTGGGTGAGACGGACGGCAGAGGGCCGGAGGTCGCCGAGCTCACCGAAGCGATCGCGAGGGGCGGGATGACGCCGGAAGCGGAAGAGGTCGCGCGCAAGGAATTGCGCCGCTACGAGCGCATGCCGGAGGCCGCGGCCGAGGCGGGCATGGTTCGCACCTATCTCGACTGGCTGATCGAGCTGCCCTGGGCCCTCCCCGAGGAGAAACCGATCGACCTGGCTGCCGCCCGCCAGATTCTCGACGAGGATCATTTCGGGCTCGACAAGATCAAGCGCCGCATCATCGAATACCTCGCAGTGCGGAAGCTCGCGCCGGGAGGCAAGGCGCCGATCCTGTGTTTCGTCGGCCCGCCCGGTGTCGGCAAGACCTCGCTCGGTCAGTCGATCGCGCGAGCCATGGGGCCCCCCTTTTCGCGTGTGAGCCTGGGCGGCGTCCATGACGAGGCCGAAATCCGGGGCCATCGCCGAACCTATATCGGCGCCCTGCCCGGCAACATCATCCAGGCGATCCGCAAGGCCAAGGCGCGCAATTGCGTGATGATGCTCGACGAGATCGACAAGATGGGCCGGGGCATCCAGGGCGATCCCTCCGCCGCCATGCTGGAAGTGCTGGACCCGGAGCAGAACGCGACCTTCCGTGATAACTATCTCGGCGTCCCGTTCGATCTCTCCCGCGTCGTGTTCCTCACCACCGCCAACATGCTCGACACGATCCCCGGGCCGCTGCTCGATCGCATGGAGATCATCAGCCTCTCCGGATACACCGAAAGMGAAAAGCTTCAGATCGCGCGGCGTTATCTTCTGCGCCGACAGTTCGAGGCCAACGGTCTCGCGCCTGGGCAGGTCGAGATCGACGACGTATCGCTGCGGCGGATCATCCATGACTATACCCGCGAAGCCGGAGTGCGCGGCCTCGAACGCGAGATCGGCCGCGCACTGCGCCACGCGGCGGTACAGATCGCCGAGGGCAGCGCCACGCAGGTTCGCATCGGGGCCGATGATCTGGCGATGATCCTCGGTCCGCCCCGTTTCGAGAACGAGGTCGCCATGCGCACAAGCGTACCCGGCGTTGCCACCGGGCTGGCCTGGACGCCGGTTGGTGGCGACATCCTCTTCATCGAGGCGACCCGCATTCCCGGAAGGGGCAACCTGATCCTGACCGGCCAGCTTGGCGACGTGATGCGCGAAAGCGCCCAGGCCGCCCTCAGTGTGGTCAAGAACCGTGCTTCATCACTAGGCATCGACCCCGCCATGTTCGCCGAGAGCGATATCCATATTCACGTCCCCGCCGGCGCTACGCCCAAGGATGGGCCAAGCGCCGGGGTTGCCATGTTCACCGCGCTGGTTTCGCTCCTGACCCGCCGTACTGTGCGAAGCGACACTGCCATGACGGGAGAGATCAGCTTGCGCGGGCTGGTTCTGCCGGTTGGCGGCATCAAGGAGAAGGTCGTCGCGGCAGCAGCAGCCGGGCTCACCCGCGTCATGCTGCCAGCCCGCAACCGCCGCGATTTCGAGGACATCCCGGAGGATGCCCGCAAGAGGCTCGAATTCATCTGGCTGGAAAAGGTCGATGACGCGATGACGGCCGCGCTCGAGGACAAGCCGGCGGATCAGGCTGCTGCGGCTGAGTGAGGACGTCATCGGGCCACGCCACGGCCCTCCCCTCAATTTCGTGGCRCCATTTCCTGTTCTACCCTGGGTCGCTTAACCCAGCGTAAGGATCGCGGCAGGCAGTATCCTCCCGCCCGATTGGACGGCTGAGGCACGGACGATGTCATTCGGAAGGAAGCAGCAACAAGACCCCGCTGTGCAGGAGGCCGGCAGCGCGGTTGCGACGCGGGCTGGGCGCGTCGCCAATGCCTTGCTCATTCTTGTCCTGGTGCTGCCGATTGTGACCGCAGCGAGCATCTTCGTATCCGTGAATTTTCATCTCTGGCGCGCGACCCCGTCATTCGATCCCCTGCTGACAAAAATCGAATCGGCGCAACGCGCGAGCGGCGTCGTCTCCGGTGACGATGCCGAGGCGCTGAAACGGCTCTTCCAGCGCCTCGAGGGCATGACCGCGCAATCTGCCGAGGCCAGGAATACGGACATGGTGCATGTCCTCTTCCACGCCGTCAGTGCGGCCGAAACGACCGCAGTGACCTCTGAGGCGCAGGCCAAGCTCCCCGGCAAATCGGACCCGCAGGCCATTGCCCTGGACCTGTCCAACATTGGCGCGTCTGCCGTCGTCCTCATCGCCGACAGGCCGGCTCTATTGCAGATCAGCGGGGCACTCCCGAGCCAGCGGGCGAAGATTGGCGTCGAAGGACCGTTTGCGTTTGATCTCGCCGGAGCCAGGGATGGACTGCTCGCAGGGTTTCGCGTCGGTGCCTTTGGGGCCGGGGACGTGGCAAGCCCGGGAGACTATTCCCGTTTCCCAACGGATAGACCCCGGCAGCGACTGGTCTGCGCGGCGCTGGACAGATGGCAGCGCTATTTCGGCATCCCCAGAGAGAATTTGCGCGTCTGGTCGACCACGAACGCACGCCGGATCGAGATCGGCCAACGAAGCGTGAAGGCGGATACTCGCATTGATCCGGACGGGTACGGCGCAACCAGCGTCTGCCCACGATAGGACGCCGGCATCTGCCCGATAAGACAACACGAGTGTAGCGGGATCGAGACCATGTCGTTCGGTAAGAGGAAGCCTCCGACCACCGATGCAAAAGGCGGTGGCGCTGAGGCAAGTTCTCGCGGTCCCCAGGGCGGGAGCGGCGGTCCTGGCATAGGCGTGGCCGACATTGCAATCGGCGTGGTCGCCATTCTCGTGAGCTTTTCTGGCGCCTATTTCTTGCTGGGGCGCAGCTCCAGCCCCCCACCCCCGACTGCTCCGGCCGTTGTTGCGGGCTTCGGTTCCGATCCCGTTGCGGTTGCGCGGTCCTACAACAAGCAAGGACCGGTGCCGTTCATCGTCGGCCAGTCCTGGATGATGACGTTTGAGATGCAGCAAACTGCCGATGGCTTCAGTGCGATCGACAGCGAACTGCACGAACGCTGCATGAAGCCCACGAGCAGAGATGCCGCAGCCTACGCGGAAAAACGCGGGCAGACATTCCTGGGACCAGAGAAAGGAGCGGAGTTCCTGGCGTGCACGATGCGCATCTACAAGAACCGATTTTGCGACGACCAATACCGCAACCGCTTGGTCGCACGGCTAAGCGAATTCGTTCGCGCGCGGCGGGAACACATTTCCATGGTAAAGAATGTCCGCGAAAGCGAGATGGGTCGAATGATCGTCGCTGTCGATAGTGCCGACAGAGGCCGCGGCAATGACGTTACCTCGGGCTATCAACCGTCTGCCTTCGTGCCGGAGCCGCTCGCCGAACAGATCCGCCTCTTGTCGCGAGCCGGGTTCGTCACTCAGAAGGATTTCACTGGCCTGTTCAACTCCACCCCGGCTGAATTGAAATCCTATCTCCAATCCGACGGCAGAGCGCCTTGCGGGTAGCCCGAACCCGCAGGCACGGCGCGACATCTCAGGGCGATGGCAACGCTCTTGCAGGCTGGTTGGAGCACCGCAGCGATGTCCCAGGCCCCGACGCCATGCTTCCACGCGGCAGATTTCTCCTCGACATGATTCGTTTTGCGGCAACCCGGTCCCTTACGTAGGACAGCCGACGATCCGTGTCGCAAATGGAGGCGCGGTTCCCGGACCGGCAGATTGACGCAGTCGCCCGACAACGCGACCGCGAGGCTATCCGAACATTTGTAGGAATCGGACGATAATCGAGCAATGCGACCAATATTTAGGCAGGACTTCGTTCTTAGTGCTCCAGGTTGTAGATATTATCAGTCGTTACTCGCTGTCATACGTAGCGTCATCAATCGATTTGTTAATATATCTGCATATGGTTGATATCATTCGATCGGGGTCGGTGCAAAATATCGGTCGATACTCCAAATATGCGATGGATATAATCTACAAGACGACGAAATGGTGCCGCGGCGGCATACGCGCCCGGCCGCCAGTTTCCGGAAAGTCATCTTGACGCCGTCGGTCCAGAGTTTCACTATTCCAAAGAGAACAAGGGCGAATATGTCGCCTTCTGGGAGGTCCGGATGCTTCAAGAGCTATCGCGCCGCCAGTTTTTGAGAGGCGCAGGAACGGGACTGGCTGGAACAGCCATAGCTGCGCTGGGGTTCGGGGAGTCGGAGCAGGCGCTGGCTCAGGCCGTGCGCCCCTTCAAGCTGGCGCAAACCACCGAGACGCGAAATACCTGTCCCTATTGCTCTGTCGCCTGCGGCGTCATCATGTACGGCCTGGGCGATAGATCGAAAAATGCCCATTCGGCGATCATCCATATCGAGGGCGATCCGGATCATCCGACGAACCGCGGTACCCTCTGTCCCAAGGGCTCGGCCCTGCTCGATTTCGTCCATGCCGAGACGCGCACGAAATTCCCGCAATATCGCGGCCCCGGCCAACGTGACTTCAAGCGCATCAGCTGGGCGGAGGCGCTCGACCGCATAGCGCGGCTGATGAAGGACGACCGCGACAAGAATTTCATCGCCACCAATCAGGATGGTGTGACGGTCAATCGCTGGCTGTCCACCGGGTTCCTGGCGGCCTCGGCGACGACCAACGAAACCGCCTTCATGACCTACAAGGTGGTGCGAAGCACCGGGATGCTGGCGTTCGACAACCAGGCGCGCGTTTGACACGGACCGACGGTGGCCAGTCTGGCCCCAACATTCGGTCGCGGTGCGATGACGAACTCCTGGACGGACATCAAGAATACCGATCTCGTCGTCATCATGGGCGGCAATGCCGCCGAGGCGCATCCTTGCGGCTTCAAATGGGTCACTGAAGCGAAAGCCCAGCGGGGTGCGAAGCTGATCGTCGTCGATCCACGTTTCACGCGCTCGGCGTCCGTCGCTGATTTCTATGCGCCGATCCGGCAGGGCACGGATATCGCCTTCCTCCTGGGGGTGATGAAGTACTGCATCGATAACGACAAGATCCAGCACGACTATGTGCGCGCCTTCACCAACGCGCCGTACCTCGTGAAGGAAGGCTTTGGTTATCAGGAGGGTCTGTTCACCGGTTACGACGAAGCCAAGCGCGATTACGACCGCTCAAGCTGGGAATACGAGCTCGGTCCGGACGGCTACGTGCAGATCGACGAGACGCTGCAGCATCCGCGAAGCGTCTACCAGCTCCTGAAGACCCACATCGCGGCCTACACGCCGGAGATGGTTGAACGCATCTGCGGCACGCCGAAGGACAAGTTCCTGACGATCTGCAAGATGATCTCGGAGACGTCGGCGCGCGACAAGGTCATGACGTCGATGTATGCGCTCGGCTGGACCCAGCACTCCAAGGGCTCGCAGAACATCCGCTCGATGGCGATGCTGCAGCTGCTGCTCGGCAATATCGGCATGCGTGGCGGCGGCATGAATGCGCTGCGCGGCCATTCCAACATCCAGGGCCTGACCGATATCGGCCTGATGTCGAACCTGATCCCCGGCTATCTGACCCTGCCGACGGACAAGGAGGTCGATTTCACGACCTATATGAGCACGCGCGGCTTCAAGCCGCTGCGCCCCAACCAGATGAGCTACTGGCAGAACTACAAGAAGTTCATGGTGAGCTTCCTGAAGTCGATGTGGGGCAATGCGGCGACGCCGGAGAACGATTTCGCCTATCAATGGCTGCCGAAGCTCGACGTGCCGGGCTACGACGTGCTGCGCACCTTCGAACTGATGAACCAGGGGAAGGTGAACGGTTATTTCTGCCAGGGCTTCAATCCGCTGCTGTCCTTCCCTAATCGGGGCAAGGTCACGGCTTCGCTCTCCAAGCTGAAATTCCTCGTCGTGATGGACCCGTTGCAGACGGAGACATCGCGTTTCTGGAAGGACGAGGGCGTCTTCAACGACGTCAAGCCCGAGGCCATCCAGACCGAGGTGTTCGAGCTGCCGACGACCTGCTTCGCAGAAGATGAGGGCTCGCTCGTCAACTCCGGCCGCTGGCTGCAATGGCACTGGCCGGGAGCCGAACCTCCCGGCGAGGCCAAGAGCGACACCTGGATCATGGGGCAGCTCCATCTCCGCTTGCGGGCGCTCTACCAGAAGGAAGGCGGCGCCTTCCCTGATCCGATCCTCAACCTGCACTGGCCCTATCGGATACCGGACGATCCGATGCCGGACGAGCTGGCGAAGGAGATGAACGGCTACGTCGTCTCGACCGTCACCGACCCGGTCGATCCGAGCAAGATCGTGCTGGAGAAGGGCAAGTTGGTCGATACGTTCGGGCAGCTGCGCGATGACGGATCGACGGCCTGCGGCTGCTGGATCTATTCGGGCTCCTGGACCGAGCGGGGCAACATGATGGCCCGCCGGGATACGAGCGACCCCGGCAATACCGGCGCCTATGCCAACTGGGCGTTCGCCTGGCCGGCCAACAGGCGCATCCTCTACAACCGCGCCTCCGCCGATATCGACGGAAAGCCGTGGGATCCCAAGCGCAGGCTGATCGAGTGGAATGGCAGCACTTGGACCGGGTTCGACGTGCCGGACATCGCGCCGGCCGCCAAGCCGCGGGATGTCGGCCCCTTCATCATGAACCCTGAGGGCACCGCGCGGCTGTTCTCGCGGGGCATGATGAAAGACGGCCCCTTCCCGGCCCATTACGAGCCGTTCGAAAGCCCGGTCACCAATGTCATGGCGCCCAAGATCCGCGGCAACCCCGCCGCTCGCATCTTCAAGGACGATCTGGCGGCGCTCGGCACTTCGGACAAGTTCCCTTATGCGGCAACATCCTACCGCCTGACCGAGCACTTCCACTTCTGGACCAAGCATGTCTGGGTCAATGCGGTGCTGCAGCCGGAGTTCTTCGTCGAGATCAGCGAACAACTGGCCGCGGAGAAGAACATCCAGCCTGGCAGCTGGGTGAAGGTCTCGTCCAACCGTGGTTCCGTGCATGCGAAGGCCGTTGTGACCAAGCGCATCAAGCCGATGATTTGCGACGGCAAGACGGTCCATATCGTCGGCATCCCGCTCCATTGGGGCTTCACCGGTGCGGCAAGGAAGGGTTTCGGCCCCAACAGCCTCACTCCGTTCGTCGGCGACGCCAACATCGAGACGCCCGAGTTCAAGGCGTTCCTGGTGAATGTCGAGCCGAGCAACGGGCCGGTCACGAGCTGAGGAGGCGGCGATGGCAGGATTGCAGAGTCAGGACTTCGCCCGCATCTCGGCCACGACCTTCAGGCCGCCGGATGTTCGGCATGATTTCGAGGTCGCGAAGCTTATCGACGTCTCGAAATGCATCGGCTGCAAGGCATGCCAGGCGGCATGCCTTGAATGGAACAACCTGCGCGAGGAGGTCGGCTTCAACATCGGCGTCTATGACAACCCGCACGATCTGACGCCGAATACCTGGACGCTGATGCGTTTCACGGAATGGGAAAATGCGGAGAGCGGCAATCTGGAATGGCTGATCCGCAAGGATGGTTGCATGCATTGCGCCGATCCGGGCTGCCTCAAGGCCTGCCCCGCCCCCGGCGCCATCGTTCAGTACAATAACGGTATCGTCGACTTCGTCTCGGAGAACTGCATTGGCTGCGGCTATTGCGTGAAGGGTTGCCCCTTCAACATCCCGCGCATCAGCCAGACCGATCACAAGGCCTATAAGTGCACGCTCTGTTCCGACCGGGTCTCGGTTGGCCAGGCGCCGGCCTGCGCCAAGGCCTGCCCCACCGGCGCGATCGTCTTCGGCACCAAGGCCGCGATGCTGAACTATGCGGAGGGCCGGATCACCGACCTGAAGTCCCGCGGCTTCAAGAATGCCGGCATCTACGATCCGCCGGGCGTCGGCGGCACGCATGTGATGTACGTGCTGCACCATGCCGACAGGCCGCAGCTCTATGCCAACCTTCCGCAGAACCCCAGGATCAGCCAGGTCGTTGAGCTCTGGAAGGGACTGACCAAATATACCGGCATGGCTGTCGTGGGTTTCGCCGCCATGTTCGCCTTCGTCCATGCGACCGTCGCAAGACGTAACGATGTCAGCCGTGCGGAAGATCGCGAGGCCGAGCATCTGATCGACGAGGAGGCAGCCCGTGGCCGTGAGGCGTGAGGAAGAGCGCACGACCGTCGACCGCTACCCCGGCCGCGTGCGCGTCAATCACTGGGTGACGGCGATCTCCCTGATCCTGCTTGCGCTCAGCGGGGCCGCCCTGTTTCACCCGTCGCTGTTCTTCCTGTCGAGCTTCTTCGGTGGAGGCTCGAATACACGGATGCTGCATCCCTGGATCGGCGTGGTGCTGCTGCTGAGCTTTGCCATACTGTTCGTCCAGATGGTCCGCTACAATTTCTGGACCCGTGTCGATACAGAATGGATGCGCCATATCGGCGATGTGATGGCCGGTCGCGAGGAGAATCTCCCCGAAATCGGCAAGTATAACGGAGCGCAAAAGCTCGTCTTCTGGCTGATGACGCTGATGATCCTCGTCCTGTTCGGGACAGGTCTGATGATCTGGTACGAGTATTTCGGAACCAGCTTCACCATCGAACAGCAGCGCTTCGCCCATATCGTGCATGCGCTCGCGGCAATCGCGATGCTGCTGGTCGTCATCGTCCATATCTATGCCGGCTTCTATGTGCGYGGCACGATCAACGCGATGACGGAGGGCAAGGTGACGGGTGGCTGGGCCTTCCGGCATCATCGGCTCTGGCTCCGGCGCGAGGCCCGCAAGGGCGTCATCGACGAGCGGCAGGTGCCCCCGCGCCGTCATGGCATAGGTCCGGCGGAATAGAATTTCGCGGGGCAGCTTCGGCTGCTCCGCCTCGACGTGGCCCGTGGGGTTCGTGAGGTTGATACTTGATGAGTGACAGCCAGGATTTTGCGACCTTTGAAGATGTCGGCATCGCCGAACGCGACAAGCCCCCCTTCGTCCGGCTTCCAGACCCACGCTTGATGTTCGGGCTGCGCGCCATGCGCTTCGCAGCCCTGGCACCGGGGCACCAGCTCCAGCCCTATCTGACCTTCCTTGCGGCGCTCTCAACCGCCCAGGAGCAGTTGGCGGGCGTGATCGCTCCGCCCTCGATGCCCTCCCTCGCCGAACAACGGAGCCGAGCGGCCAACGCGATGCCTCTGCTGCCGCGTACGGAGTTGGCCTTGGACGAGGCGACGTCCACTTGTTTCGGAGGGCTTCTCGTTCTGCTCGAAGACGTCATCATGCCGGAGCTTGCTCGCGCCGCGTTGAACCGGGCGAAGGAAGCGGACAGCGCCGCCCGCGGTACCATGTTCGCAGCCGTGCTCGACGACGCCGTGCCTGCAGAGACTGCCGCCGAACACATCTTCGCGGCTGCGGCCCTGCAAGTCGTTGGGGCTCTACGCGCTGCGCTGCTCGACGCCACCCTGCCCCAGCCCGTCGCCGACGGCGTCTGCCCGTGCTGCGGCGGCCCGCCTGTCGCCAGCGCGGTCATGGCCACGGCGAACATCGAAGGTGTTCGCTATGTCCAGTGCTCGCTTTGCGCAACGCAGTGGAACCATGTCCGGGTGAAATGCGTCTCCTGCGGCTCGACCAAGGGCATCGCCTATCAGGCCATCGAAGGGATCGCTGACACGATCAAGGCAGAGACCTGCGACGAGTGCCGGACCTACCTGAAGATCCTGAACCAACGGAAGGATGCGGAGTTGGAGCCAGTGGCCGACGATGTCGCGAGCCTCGGCCTCGACCTTCTGGTCTCGGAAGCAGGATGGCGCCGTGCTGGCGTAAACCCTTTCCTGCTCGGCTACTGATCATGCGTCTCCCGGAGGGAGCCTGATGAACCGACCCGAACGCTTCCGCCCGCCATCGGTGGATGAGGTGCTACGCAGTCCGCATTGCGAGCTCGCCCTTGCACGCCACGGCCGACCGGCGACCACACGGGCTGTCCGTCAGGTTCTGGAGCGGATGCGGCAAACTGAACCGCCCCACCCTGCCCCCGTCAAGGCGATCGCCGAGCGCGCGTTGGCTTGCCTGGAGGATCAGGAGCGGCCGTCGCAACGACCGGTCATCAACCTCACCGGCACGGTGCTGCACACCAATCTCGGCCGCGCCCTGCTGGCGGAGGAGGCGATCGACGCCGTCATCACGGCGATGCGCTCCCCGACCAACCTCGAATACGACATCGAGGCCGGCAAGCGCGGCGAGCGCGACGCGCATGTCCGCGACCTCGTCCGCGAACTGACGGGGGCCGAGGACGCGCTGCTCGTCAACAACAACGCCTCGGCCGTGCTGCTCGTGCTCAACACCTTCGCCCGGGACCGCGAGGCCATCGTCTCGCGCGGCGAGCTGATCGAGATCGGCGGCGCCTTCCGCATGCCCGACATCATGGCGCGTGCCGGCGCGATCCTGCGCGAGGTCGGCACGACCAACCGGACGCATCTGCGCGATTATGCCGAGGCAATCGGCTCCGCGACGGGGCTGATCATGAAGGTCCATACATCGAATTACATGGTGCAGGGTTTCACCGCTGCCGTTGAGCCCGCAGAGCTTGCGGCGCTGGCGCATCAGCATGACCTCCCCTTCGTCGATGATCTCGGCTCCGGCACCCTGATCGACCTCGCGCGCTGGGGGCTGCGCCATGAGAAGACGGTGCAGGATGCACTGAAGGGCGGCGCGGACCTCGTCACCTTCTCGGGCGACAAGCTGCTCGGCGGGCCGCAGGCCGGCTTCATCGCTGGTCGCAAGGAACTGGTGGCCCAGCTCGCGAAGAACCCGCTCAAGCGCGCCCTGCGCCTCGACAAGCTGCGCCTTGCTGCGCTTGAAGCCACGTTGAAGCTCTACCGCAACCCCGACCGGTTGGCCGACAGGCTGCCGACGCTGCGCTTGTTCACGCGCCCTGTAGCCGCACTGCGCATCCTGGCCGAGCGCGTGCAGCCGCACGTCGCCGACGTTCTTGGCTCCGGCTGGATCGTCGAAATCGCCGATTGCTCCAGCCAGATCGGCTCAGGCGCGCTGCCGCTCGAAACGCTGCCGAGCGCCGGGATCACGATGAAGCCATCCGGCAAGGCCTCCGGCGCGGCGCTGGACAAACTCGCCGCCGCCTTTCGCGCCCTACCCCTGCCCGTGATCGGGCGCATCGCTCAAGGCGCGCTGGTCTTCGACCTGCGCTGCCTGGAGGACGAGGACGCCTTCATCGGCCAATTGCGCTTGTTGAATCCCGAGGCCGGCGATGCCCTTGCTTGACCGCCTCCTCCGTCGCGACCGGTCGCCGCCGGCCGACACCACTACGGCGATGGCTGCCGCCGCGGCGGCGGTCGAGCGTGGAGATTACGGTGCGGCGCTGGCCATCTGGGGTCCGCTCGCTCATGCCGGCCTGGCGCGCGCCCAGAACAATATCGGCGCCTGCTTCGCCGAGGGACTGGGCGTCGAGCCCGATCCGGCGCTCGCGCTGCGCTGGCTCTCGCTCTCGGCCGAAAGCGGCGATGCGGTCGGCCAGCGCAATCTCGCTGCTCTGCATTTCAAGGGTGACGGCGTCGCGCAAAGCGACGCCGAGGCGTCCCGGCTCTACCGGCTCGCGGCCGAACAGGGTGATGCGCCGGCGCAGGACATGCTCTCCTGGATGCTCCTTGAGAGCGGCAGTGCGRCCGACCTGCCCGACGCCCTGCGCTGGGCGGAAGCCGCGGCCGGGGCCGGGATCGCTGCCAGCATGACCCGGCTCGGGATGATGCATCACGAGGCGCTCGGCGTAGAGCGGAATCCGGTGCTGGCGGCGCAGTGGTGGCAGCGCGGCGCCGAAGCCGGCGACGCCGACGCGAAGGCCATGCTCGGCGCCGCGACACTGCTCGGCCAAGGCGTCACGAAAGATGCTGCCCGCGCTCTCTGCCTCCTGCTGGACGCCGAGCGCTGCGGCAGCCTGCTCGCCGCCCCCTTCATCAAGGCAGCGCGCGCGGCCGTCGCGCCCGAAGAGGCCGCGCCATGATCATCGGCACGGCGGGCCATATCGATCATGGCAAGACCTCGCTGGTGAAACGCCTCACCGGCGTCGATACCGATCGTCTCAAGGAGGAGAAGGAGCGTGGCATCACCATCACGCTCGGCTTTGCCTTTTGGCCGCAGCGGGATGGCCGGATCGTCGGGTTCATCGATGTGCCTGGTCACGAGAAATTCGTGCACACGATGCTGGCCGGCGCCTCCGGCATCGATCTGCTGCTGCTCGTCGTGGCGGCCGATGACGGGGTGATGCCGCAGACGCGCGAGCATGTCGACATCGCCCGCTTGCTCGGCATTGGCCAAGCCGTCGTCGCGATCACCAAATCCGACCTCGTCGAAGCGGCGCGCCTCGCCGCGTTGCACAGCGAGATCGGTATGCTGCTTGCTGATACGCCATTCCCTGACGCACCGATCCTGCCGGTCTCGACCGTGACCGGGTCGGGTATCGCCGAGCTTGCCGCGCGGCTGAGCGAACGAGCCCAATCCTCGCATATGCGCCGTGGCGATGGCGCCTTCCGCCTGGCCGTGGATCGCTGCTTCACACTCTCCGGCGCCGGCACGGTCGTTACCGGTACGGTCCTCTCGGGAGCAGTCGCGGTCGGCGACAGCATCATTGTCTCCCCTTCAGGCATCCCGGCACGCGTGCGCTCGATCCACGCCCAGAACCTCCCCACTGAGCGAGGTACGGCCGGCGATCGCTGTGCTCTCAATCTCGCGGGGTCGGAGATATCAAAGGACGCGATCCATCGTGGCGATATGATTGTCGCTTCGCATCTGCATGCTCCGGCCACGCGGATCGACGCCGAACTCACAATCGTCGCATCCGAGAAGAAGCCGCTGGCGATGTGGCAACCGGTGCGGCTGCACCATGCGGCGACCGAGGTGGGCGCCCGCATCGTCCTGCTTGGCGGCGAGATCGCGCCCGGCGCGACGGCGCTGGTACAGCTCGTGCTCGACAGCCCGATTGCGGCCGCCACGCTTGATCGCTTCGTGCTGCGCGACACCAGCGCCTCACGGACGATCGGCGGTGGCCGCTTCCTCGACTTGCGCGCGCCGGAGCGTCGGCGCCGAAGCCCGGAGAGGCAGRCCCAGCTGTTCGCCCTAGCCGAGACCGACGATGCGGAGGCGCTGGCAAGGCTGCTCGACGAGCCACCCTATCATGCCGAGCTGGAGGCCTTCGCGCGTGACCGCGCGCTCGGGCCCGGGCAGTCCGAGGCACTGGCGGTCAGGCTCGGCCTTGTGCCAATCGGTGCTTCGGTCATGCTCCCGCAGAGCTGGAAGAACCTCTCCGGCTCGGTGATCGAGATATTGAAAGCCTATCACGCCGACCACCCCGACCAGCCGGGAATGGGGCTGGAAAGGCTGCGATTGGCCGTGACGCCGCGCTTGCCTGCCGCCGTCTTCCGCACGGCGCTGACCCGGCTGGCGCATGCCGGTGAACTCGTCGTCATCGGTTCCTGGATCAGGCGGCCCGAGCACGAAGTCAGGCTGACGCCGCAGGATGAGGCGCTCTGGGCACGCGTCGCGCCGTTGATCGGCAGCGGCGAGCGCTTCCGCCCGCCCCGCGTACGCGACGTCGCCCAGATCCTGGGTTGCCGCGAGGAGGATATCCGCCGCCTGTTCCGCCTTGCCGGGCGTCGCGGCGATGTCCACGAGCTCGCACTTGACCACTTCTTCCTGCGCGATACGGTCTCCGAAATGGTCGGCGTCGCGGCAGACCTCGCGGCACGCGACCCGGCCGGGTTCAACGCCGCGCAGTTTCGCGACAGGCTCGATAACGGCCGCAAGGTCGCGATCCAGATCCTTGAATTCTTCGATCGCCATGGCGTCACAATCCGCCGCGGCGATCTCAGGCGCATCAACCGTCAGCGGCTCGACCTGTTCGGTCCGCTGACGGTTGATGCGTCGAATGGAGGAGAAGCGTCCCCGGTGGGGCGTCCGGACTTCAAATCCGGGAGGGGCCGTCAGACGGTCTCTGGTGGGTTCGACTCCCATTCTCTTCCGCCAGCTCACTGAGGCGCCATGACCGAAGACACAGACGCGCCGGACCTCAACCTGATCGCGGTCTTCGAGGAAGCGGCTGAAGCTGCCCGGCGGGCCGAGGACGCGTATCGTCGCGAGGCGGCCACGCGGATCGAGGTGCTCGCCCGGGAACGCGCCAACGCCTTCCGCAGGCTCAACCTGATGCGCAGCTCGACCAAAGCCATCGTCGAGGCAGAGGATCCCGACAAGGCGACTGCGCGCGCCAGGTTCATCGTCGCCAGTGCGCTCGGCTGGGACGAGATCGGTCCGCGGCAGGCGCTCGTCCTCGACAGGCTGATGCCGGTCTTCGAGGCGATACAGGACGAGATGAGCGCAAGCGAGGGGCCGCCCGGTCGGGGTTCGCAGGCCGCCCTGCTCGCCTTCGAGGACTGGTACCGGGAGGAGACCGGCACGGAGTTCTACRCTCTGTTCGAGCGCTATATGCCGGAGACCCCGCGTGTCGACTTCTAAAGGGCTGGGTACCGATTTCGACGCCTGGCTCGCCAAAGCGTTCCGAAAGGGTCCGTTCACGGCGCTGATCGTGCTGGTCCGCATTGCCGAGCCGAAGGTCGAGCCTCTGCGCTCCACCTATGTCCATGTCATCGGCGACGAGATCGACTGGGGCGACATCATCCTGATGTTTCGCAGCGCCGGCGTGAGCTGGGATGCCGTCGCGTTTTTTCCGACCCGCGCAGAGAAGGGCGGCCCACTCGACGACGCGCTCGCCCGCACGCGTTTGCGCTCGCTGGAAGACGGATTGGAGCGCGACCGGCTGGTCCTGAACCACGGCGAGCTTTTCGACGTCTGGGGGCGCCGGATGCGGGTCGATGAAACCTAGGGAAACGGCCCGAATTGCGGTTTGCGGGAAGGCCGATGCAAACGCGGAAGGTCAGATCATCGGAGCGGATGCGAGATCCGGTCCGATGATCTAGCTGACGATCACCCGCGCAGGGCCGGCCTCGACTGTTCCGACGATGCGGGCGGAGGGATATCCAGCCGCCTTCACCATGGACAGAATCTCGTCTGCCCTCCCTGCTGCACAGGAGACCAGGAGGCCGCCCGAGGTCTGCGGATCGGTGAGCAAATGGCGCTGCCAGTCCGGCAGTCCGGCCGGTAGCGCGACGCCCTCGCCATAGCTCGCCCAGTTGCGGTGCGAAGCACCGGTCACGCGCCCGTCGCGTGCCAGTTGCTCGGCCTGCGAGAGGAAGGGCAATTCAGCCAAGCGGAGCCGCAAGGTCGCGCCCGAGCCGCGCGCCATCTCCAGCCCGTGCCCGAGAATGCCGAAGCCGGTGACGTCGGTGATCGCATGGACGTCGCCATCCCCTGCTAGTTCGGCGCCGACGCGGTTGAGCAGGGTGGTCGAGGCGATCATCTCGTCATAGGCGGCCTTTGGCAGCAACTCCTTCTTGAAGGCCGCCGAATAGATCCCCACGCCCAATGCCTTGGTCAGGATCAGCGCATCGCCCGGCCGCGCACCGCTGTTCCTGCGCAGGTTCGGCAGCTTCAACAGGCCGATCACTGCAAGTCCGTAGATCGGCTCGGGTGCATCGATGGAGTGCCCGCCCGCGACCGGAATGCCGGCCTGGGCGCAGATCGAGGCGCCGCCCTTCAGGATCTCGCGCGTCGTCTCGATCGGCAGCTTGTCGAGGGGCATGCCGAGGATTGCCAAGGCCATGATCGGCTTGCCGCCCATGGCATAGACATCCGAGATCGCATTGGTCGCCGCGATCCGGCCGAAATCATGCGGATCGTCGACCATCGGCATGAAGAAATCCGTCGTCGCGACGACGCAGGTCTCATCGTCGATCTGCCAGACCGCCGCATCGTCGCCGGTCTCCGTGCCGACGAGAAGCTGACGGTAAGGCCCTGCCGCAGGGTGGTCCGCAAGCAGTTGCTGCAGGACCGACGGCGCCAGCTTGCAGCCACAGCCGCCGCCATGTGCCAGGCTGGTCAGGCGGGGGGGAGCGGGAGTGTCAAGGTCGATCGTGTCGCTCATGGTCCAGTCTCCAGAAGAGCAGCGCCCCATCCGCCTCGCCGACTAAGCCGTGATCTCGGCCGACCTGATCGTGTACTTGAACGTGTCGGCATCGAGACAGTCGAGCAACGCGCCAGCGATTTCAGCCTGCGGATACATCAGGAATGCCACCTTGTGGCGCGAGCCCGGCAATTCCAGGTCATGAGCCATGTTGTAGCCGAGCCAGTTGCCCTCCCAGGCGCCGAACAGCGTCTTTCGCGCGGCCACCACCTTGGGCGTGTCGATTGCATTGTTCCCTGGCGGCTCCTCCAGGACGACCTTGCGCACATCGGCGGGATCGGTTGCGACCCAACCATAGCCATCGAGCCAGACCTCGGCTCGGCAATGCTGCGCCTTGGTGATGGTCGCGGAACCGGCACCGAGGCTGGCATAGCCGAACTTCGAAGGCGCGACGCGAATACCGTAGATGTCGCGGGCCGGGATGCCCGCGGCACGTACCAGCGCGACATAGAGTGCGTTCAGATCGGCGCATTTGCCGCCAAGATTGCCGGTGCGCAGCATCGAGGCGACGTCGCCGGTACCGCAACCGCGTGTCCTGGCGTCACGGAACGTGTTCACGACAACCCATTCGTAGATCGCTCGCGCCTTGTCGAGGTCGCTCGCCTTACCGGCAATCGCCTTATCGGCAGTCTCCTTGACGATGCCGTCGGTGGGCATCAGCTCGGTCGCCTCGAGATAAAGCCTGCGCTCGGCCGCGCTCAGAATTGGCGCCTGGGATCTTGCGCCGAGATCTTCGGCCCGGTCGCGCAGCGAAAAACTGCTGCGAACCTCGATAGCGGGCGCTGCCTCACCGTCCTTGAAGACAACATGCAGCAACTGCGCGCCATATTTGGGATCACTGACGACCTCCGCCGAGGCAGCGTTACTCTGCCAGGCGTTTTTACCCAACCTGATCCATTCGCCCTCCTGCACTGATGGCAGCGGAATCCAGGCCTGTGCCCTGCCCTTCGCCGGCAATTCGAGCCGGGTCAGCACCTCGAAATTGCGCCAGGCACCGGGCGAAGGCGCAAAGACGGCGTCCTGGGCGAGGACGTGGTGCGGAGCCACAAACCCCGCAGCTGCGACCACGGCACCGGTTTTCAGCATGTCACGACGCGTAATCATCGGATCTCCTCCCTGCTCTGGCTTCCATCGATCGTCTGTTCCGCCGGCGTCCCGTTCTTGCGCTGCGACAGTCGCGTCAGCACGGGGATGACGGCCGGGCCCGTCCAATCGAGCGGCTCTTCGGCCTTGAAGGCCGGGCTCAGGTCGCGATCGAGCACGAAGCTCGTCGGCAATCCCTCAACATGCCAGGCCTTCATCGCGCTGCGGTCGCGGTCCAGCAGGATGGGGAATGAAACCGGGCGCTCGCGGAAGAAGGTCCTGACCCGGGCGTCGACCTCGCCGACATCGACGGCGAGGATCGTGAGCTGGACCGGCTGCTGAGCCGCGAGTGCGTTCAGCGAGGCCATCTCCTCGATGCAGGGGGCGCACCATGTCGCGAAGAAATGGACGATCACGGGACCGCCGGGCAGCTCCGCCAGATCGATACGAGCGCCGTCGAGGCGGTCGAGAACGAGTGTTGGGGTGGTTTCGGCAAACCAAGGCTTGAGCTCTTCGGCCAAGCTCGACGTGCTGGCGAGCACCAGCGACGAGGCGATCAACAGCACCCGCCAGGAGCGCCCTTGTCCGGCATTCAGTCGATGAGCGCCCCGAAACTCGGGAGCCGTGACCGTAACCACGCCTCATCTTGTCCCAGATGCTCCAGCAAGGTCAATTTCGACTTTCGCCGCGGCACATGATGAGTGCGCACCCAGGGTCTGTCCGGATTGGAAGGCGCCCGTGCCACGAGAGCTCCGGCTTCGCTGTCACATACAGACCAGCGCTCGCTGCGCTTCATTGGGGCGCCGAGCCCACCCGCGCTTCTCCGTCTTGTTCGGACGAAGCGCGCCATGCCTCCTCAGCGGCGCTCGCAACGGCAGTGGGTCTGTGCCATTTTTCGCAGGCGACGGTCCGATCTCCGGTCGGCGCAGCAGGACGATCGATATGGAGAGCCACCTCCGGGTAGAATCGACGGTCTGGCGAAATGGCGGCCTTGCTCCGAGCAGCCGCGCCGTGCCGGAAGAATCTGCGATCGCGATCACCTATAACGGATCATCTTACGCCGTGATGATGGCGACACCCGATGATCTCGAGGATTTCGCGATCGGGTTCAGCCTGACCGAAGGTATCATCCCCTCGCTGGATGAAATCCACTCGCTTGCGATCATCGAGCAGGAGATCGGCATCGAGTTGCAAATCTGGCTCGCTGATGCGCCTGCGGAGAAGCTCCAGCATCGCCGTCGCTATCTGGCAGGACCGACCGGCTGCGGCTTGTGCGGCATCGAGCAGCTCTCCGAGGCGATACGGCCTCTGCATTCGGTTCCGCTCGGCCTGAATTTCTCTCCTGAGGAGATCATGATGGCGGTTCAATCGATCTCGGGCCAGCAAACGCTGAATCGTCAGACGCACGCAGTGCATGCTGCCGCTCTCTGGGAGCGCCACCAAGGCCTTGCTGTCCTGCGCGAAGACGTGGGCAGGCACAATGCCCTCGACAAGCTGGTCGGGGCACTCGCCCGCCAGAAGCGCGAGGCCGATACCGGCATCGGTGTCCTCACCAGCCGCATCTCGGTCGAGATGGTTCAGAAAGCTGCCATCGCTCGACTACCAATTCTCGCTGCCGTCTCCGCTCCCTCGGCGCTGGCCATACGGACGGCAGCCGATGCCGGAATGACGCTGATCGGGATCGCACGCGGCGACGGCTTCGAGATATTCACCCATCCCGCTCGCATATCGTGGACCTAAAGCATTGGCCCGAAATGTAGATTGCGGCTTTCGGGAAAGGCGATGCAAACACAAGGTTAGATCATCGGACCAGACATGATGTCCGGTCCGATGATGTGGTGCGCTTGTTGCCGGGGACGTTACGCAAGCGGTTCGTCCTCGAACATGGAATTCGCGCCGGTGCTTCAGAGCGCGAGGCGTGACCTCGCCTGTTCGGCCTGTGCCTTCGCCATTGCAATCAGCGGTGACCGGCGCGCGAGGACATCTTGGACATTCGTCTTGTCCGCACGCTCAGGCGCGCCTGAATCGAAGGGCGGTTGCGGGTCGTATTCAAGGACGAGCTGGATGTGGCGTGCGGTTTCCTCACCCACGAGCGCAGCAGCGAGCGTCAATCCGAAATCCAGTCCGGCCGTCACACCTCCGCCAGTCATCCGGTTGCGATCGATCACGACGCGATCAGTCTGGAGCTTTGCGCCCATCAAAGGCAGTAGATCCCGGACATACCAGTGCGAGGTCGCTCGATAGCCCTTCAACAGTCCCGCGGCTCCGAGCAGCAGAGAGCCGGTGCAGACGCTTGTGACATAACGAGCTTGCGCGCCGCGTTCGGCGAGGAAACCCAGCACCTCGCTATCCCCCATCAGGGTGACACTGCCCTTCAACCCGCCGGGGACGAACAGGGCGTCGAGATCGCGGGGGCATTCGGAGAATGTCGTTGTTGGCGTGACCGGCAGTTTCACATCGCTGGTGACGGCTGCCCTGCCCTTCCAGACCAGATGAGTTTCAGCCTGCAGAAGCGAGAACACCGTCAGCGGACCGACGAGATCGAGCAGGACCATATCCGGGTGGACAAGCATCGCGACGCGCATCGGCGCGGAACCCGTTGCCGCAGGTTGTGCCTCGGCCGCGCGCACATGTCCGAACAAGCCCGAGAGCGCCCCTGTCGCGGCCAGTGCTGTCA